>JABURN010000231.1 GCA_014762585.1 Methylophaga sp. | reverse complement strand
TTTTTCTCCCGCAGCTACATCTGTTGTCTAGTGACATCCCAACGTCTGCAGGGTGAGTCTCAATACCAGCATCAACAGTAGAAACGCAGCGATGAAAATCAACAGGGAGTACAGTAGCGTTTCTTTGGCCTGTTCATACAGTTTGAGGTAGGCATAAGAAGGGTTACTACTGACATACAGGGTGCCGGAAATATTCCAGCCTGAACTGATTTCAGACTGAGCAACCGCAGTTTTCATTGGCAACAGTTTGATCAGCCAGGCAGGAACACCTTCCATCTGCACCGGGTTGGTCAAAGTCACCAGGTCTTCACCATCCACATTTTCCAGCCGCATTTCCTTGTAATAGCCCATATCGAAGATGGCATTCATCATCGTCTGCAGAATGGGGTCCTGCTCATCACTCATATGCGGACTCAGCGAGAGGCCCAGTGAAGTGGCCGTGTCCTGAACGTGGATTTCGGATTCCACTTCCAGGTAGTTACGAATGTTATTCATGCTGAGATAAAAGCTGACCGAGAAAACAATCAGGAAAATCAGACTAATCAGGATCAGGAGTTGCTTGGACAGAGACATAATGCGTTCCTCGAAACAGGCCAATGCACAATTCATTCATCATCTGATAAACCCCGGCTATCCTTCTGGTCTATCTCAAAATAATGACGAAATTCATCTAAAGATACGCTGCCGAAGGGCTTCAAGCAAGGTGATTCGGGCGATCCCGACGCTTTTGTTTTAGTGCGCTGATTGCTAGGATCAGTTTTTCTCCCTGCAAGGCGTATCGGATGTTGTCGACCATGATGCAGATGGGCTTGTTAATTGCCTTTGGCACACTCTGGCGATTACTGGCTCCCAGGCACATACCTGCACTGGCTCATCGCCGGGCGTTGACCGATCTGGTGTTTTATATCCTGTTGCCGGCCCTGGTGTTGGATGTCATCTGGGGAGCGCCGATAGATTTCACCTCAATGAAAATATCATTGGTTGCTTTATCGACATTAGCGATTTCTGCTTTGTTGATGGTACTGGCTCTGCGATTTTTTGAGACCAGTCGGCCAACGAAAGGGGCCTTGTTACTGGCAGCCGTATTTCCCAATGCGACGTACCTGGGGCTGCCTGTCACCGACCAGGTATTGGGCAAATGGAGTAACTCGGTCGTGCTGCAATTTGATTTATTCGCCTGCACGCCGGTGCTGATGACACTGGGTATCCTGATGGCCCATCATTTTGGCGCTGATGGCCGGGAAGTGCATCCCTGGAGAGAGTTACGAAAAGTGCCGCCTCTGTGGGCTGTCGCGGTGGCGATGCTGCTCAATATTCTGGCAGTCCCCAGACCAGAACTCGTTCACAACACCTTATCGACGCTATCGGGCGGTGTGGTGCCATTGATGCTGATCGCGCTGGGAATGAGTATCCGCTGGGATACGATGCGCCTGAAGTTTTTGCCAATGCTGTTACCGGTCAGCGTGATTTCACTGTTGATAGCACCCATTGTGGCTTTTGGCGTCAGTCATGGCCTGTCTATGCCACAGGATATTTCCACCGCCGTGGTGTTACTGGCAGCGATGCCGACCATGATTTTCGGCATCGTGATATGTGAACGCTATGGACTCGACAGTGGTATTTATGCCGCTGCAGTCTTTCTCACCACGGTCATCAGTGTGCTGTCTTTGACCTTATGGTTTTATTTTCTGCCATCGGCCTGATCATCCCAGATAAAGCCGGACTTCTCGATTTCGGCAATCATCACGGCCATGGCCTGTTCCACCTGCTGTTCATCACCGCGTAGGCTGAACAGGATGTATGGCTCATCACCGAGATGGGGCAGGCTGGATAAAAGCAGATCAGGATAGTCGTCGACAATCTGATTCATGGTGTCGAGCAGATCGGATTCCCGCCCCTTGGTAATGCGAATAATGCGCTCGCTACGTGGTCGCAGATCACGTAAATGGGCATATTCATTATCGAGCAGCCATTCCACCATCGGCCAGGCCATTTCCGGAAAGCCAGGCATAAAATGATGATTATCAACGCTGAAACCCGCCACGCGATTCACCGGGTTGGGAATCAGCCTGCAGCCTTCGGGCAGGTGCCCCATCAGAATACGATTGGGGTAAGCCGCTTCACCGAATTTGTCTTCGATTTCTTTGACCGCCTGGGGATGTGGCACCAGGGGCACACCTTTAACGAGGGCGGCGGTCTGGCGGGTTCTGTCATCCGGGGTCGCGCCGATACCGCCAAAACTGAACACCAGATCATCACTCGCCATTGAAAAGCGCATGGCACGCTCCAGATCGGCGGCATCATCACCGACGATGAGGCTCCAGCTGAGCTCCAGCCCACGTGCGGCGAGCACTTCCTGTAAATGTGCAAAATGACGATCCTGTCTTTTACCGGATAGGATTTCATCGCCGATAATCAATGCCCCGATTTTCATCCCGTGGTTTGCTCCTGTCTGTTACGCATGAAGTCAGCGGTTTGTACGAATGAGGACATTAATTGTTCAGCGAATAGCCGGTCAAGTTCCATGGTTTTCAGGGCCTGAGCCATGCAGTAAAGCCATTGGTCGCGTTCCTCGATACCGATAGAGAAGGGCAAATGTCGTGCCCTGAGCCGGGGATGACCGAACTTGTCTGTAAACAGGGGCGGACCACCAAGCCAGCCGCTCAGAAACATAAACAATTTCTCTTCACTGCTACTGATGTCTTCGGGGTGCAGCCTGCGGATCAGCTGTGTCTGCTCTGTCTCGCACATGATCTGGTAGAAAGTCTGACACAGCTTTCTGACACCGGCTTCGCCGCCGATGCGCTCGTAGGGTGTTGCAATATCTGCCATGGTTCTTAGCTTATGGAAAAGAGGCTAGTTTAACTTGCCTTGTCTGACTGATAAAGCAAGCTTTTAGTGCCTGCCGGGACAAAATTTGTCAATAATCAATAATATGTATTGCCTTGTTCATGCCAGACAGTGTTAGCTATTAAATCGCGCAGGGCATCGCTGTTTGCTCTGTTAATTCCGACAGACTCAAATTATTTCTACCCATCAGGCTTTGTTTTGCAGCTGCCATCAAGCCGCTGTTTATGGTTGATTACTCTGCCAACGCTTGTCGAACGAGATGGGGCGCGGGTTGCGACGAGTCACTCAGAGCGGGATAATGGTGAGATTTTTTACGTCCAATCTTAAGGAGAAACTTAATGAGCGATAAAATCGTAATGCGTACCGGTGAAGCACTGGTCGGTGGTGGTCCCGCTTTCACAGCGGCTGAACCAGAAGTCGTTATCGGTGAACTGGATGGTCCATTCGGTACTGCTTTCGCCAACCTGATGGGTGACCAGGTACAGGGCCATTCTCGTGTACTGGCACTGATGAACACCGATATGCAAGTTCGTCCAGCCACCATCATGGTCAGCAAGGTCACCGTTAAGAAAACGGCTTACACTAATATTCTGATGGGTACCGTTCAAGGCGCGATTGCCAACGGTGTACTGGACGCAGTCCGCAACGGCACCATCCCTAAAGAAAAAGTCAACGATCTGGGCATCATCGTTTCAGTTTGGTTAAACCCAAGCATCACCACTGTTGAAGATCTGGATCATGAAGCGCTGTTCAACATTCATCGTGAAGCGACCCGTCGCGCTCTGGAAAAAGCGATGAACAACGAGCCAAGCATTGATTATCTGCTGGAAAACCAGGATAAGCTGGTTCACAAGTATTACCAGAAAGAACTGGATGCAAAGAAATAAAATAATCTGAAACTCAGTAACTTAGCTGTGGTCTATCACAAAGAGGATTGATTCACAGCCTCATATTTTTAACGGTCCGTCCGCTACAGTGGGTGGACCGTTTTTTTTGCCATGTATAATGAGTCTAATAACACAAACGCCCAGGCAGACATGGAACTCTACTCCATAGATAAATTAATGCATGAGACCCGGCAACTGGCCGCGAAATATCGCCAGACCACTGGGAGTACCTTACCTGTTACCGGCGAGATTGCCCGTTTTGATGCGGCCAAGGCACTCAATCTGTCATTAATTGAGGAGCCGGGCAGTGCAATAGATGCACTGGGTCTTGTCGATGAGCGCAAAGATAAAAAATTTGTCATCAAAGGTCGCGCCATTTTCGAAACTACCCGCTCCAGTCCTCGAATCGGTCAGCTTAACCCCGACCAGGACTGGGACTTTGCCGTGCTGGTCCTGTTCGACGAACAGTATGAAGCTGAAGAAATCTATGAAGCCAGCCGTGAAGCCATTGCAGCCGCAATGGAAACCAAACCTGACAGCGCCCGCAAAAAACGTGGTGCGATGTCGATTGCGCAATTTAAAATCATCGGTAACCGGGTCTGGACCCGTGAAAACGGGCTGGAACAGGAAATCTGGAATAACCAGGAAACATAACAAGGAGCGATTATGAGCGTGGGCGGGTTTATTTTCTGGGGGCTGGTTGCGGTTCTGCTGGTCTATATCGTCATCATTTACAACAACCTGGTCAGTCTGAAGCACAATGTCAGCAAGGCCTGGTCCAATATTGATGTTCTGCTGAAACAACGTCATGACGAGCTACCAAAGCTGGTCGAAACTTGTCGCCAATACATGCAATACGAGCAGGAAACCCTGGAAAAGGTGATGCTGGCACGTTCCTCTGTCGCCAGTGCGCAGCAACAGGGTGATGTCGCGCAACTGGGTCAGGCAGAGGGGGCTTTAAGACTGGGACTGGGTAACCTGTTCGCCTTGGCTGAAGCCTATCCGGAACTGAAAGCTGACGAAACCTTCCAGCATCTGCAGGCGCGTATTACCGGACTGGAGAACGCGATTGCAGATCGCCGCGAGTTTTATAACGAGAGCGTCAATATCAATAACGTCCGTATTGAACAGTTCCCGGATGTCATCATCGCACGATTGTTTAATTTCAGAGCATTTACGCTGTTGGAGTTCAGTTCTGAAGAAACTGCCGATGTGAACCTGCGCAGCCTGTTTGACAAGTAAATGCAGGATTTTCTGGCTGCCCTATCGCTT
>JABURN010000038.1 GCA_014762585.1 Methylophaga sp. | reverse complement strand
GACAGCAGAATTTCTAGAATAATTCTACATCACCATGGGCAAGTTGTGACACCGGTTGAATATGACCGTCTTCCACCAGTTGGCGGTAACTCTGCACCTGGTTGCGGCCATTTTGCTTGGCAAAATATAAAGCTTCATCCGCTTCGCCAATCACATCTGAGGGTGACTGCTGATTGACGATTTCTACAAACCCGATACTGGTTGTGACCTGCTTGAGTTGAGGGAAATCATGTTCCGCTACCATTTTCCTGATGCGCTCAAATGTATTCATGGCATCGTTTTCATTGGGCGCTTTCAAGACCACAACGAATTCTTCACCGCCATAGCGGTAGACCAGATCGTCATCTCGAATGACGCCAGAGGTCATTAAACGGGCGACCAGAATTATGACTTCATCGCCATATAAGTGGCCGTAATTGTCATTAATCGCTTTGAAGTGATCGATATCGATCACGCCCAGCCAGTATTTGATGGCATAAGTCCGTCGACGGGAATCATTGGGGGAAGAGACTTCCTCTTCAAGGTGATCACTCTGCCTGACCAGAATTTTGGTGATTTCATTATCCAGCGTTTCGCGGTTGTAAAGACCGGTGAGTTTGTCTTTTTGAGTCTTCTCGATCAGAGCCAGATAGTTCGAATAGACCCTCAGAATGCCATAGACAAGACGCTGATCACTGGCTGACGGTAAGGTATCGGTGGAAATCAGTAGTACGGCAAAGATATCGCCATGAGAATCAAACGCCGGGTAGACCACATTCCAGTCGCCTTTCTCAGTGCTGCTCAGTTCTACATCGCCGGTTTCAATCGCGCGGTTGATTGCATTGCTGATCTCGGAATCACTGCCCAGCAACTTGGGATTATCATCGGTGGAGACAATGACGCTGTTAACACAGAAAGCCAGCAGGCTGAGCTCATGACCGTCTGACTGCTCACGCACGCGAAACAGGCGCAGGTCCTGAGTCGGAAACAGTTCATTGAGCGTCTTCAGTAAACTCTTCTCGAGTACATGCCGATCATGATGACTGGTGATTTCAGCGAGATTATCCACAATCCGGATACTGTTATGGATCATGCCACGTACCTTGTCTGCTTATTTTGCATTTTTCCCTTGCTCCGTACCCATTTGTGATGAACATCACAAAACCAGACAGATTAGTCTAAATTGTGCTATGTAGCAATCGTTACTGATTGATTTATTGAGGATTTCCGAAATATTATCTTTTCAGAAAATGCTCCAGAGTATCGGCCAGTTCGCGCGGCTGAAACTTCGAGACATAGGCATCAGCACCGATCCCCCGCCCCATCGCCTGGTTCGCCTGCGCTGTCAGTGAAGAATGCATGATGACGGGAAGATGAGACAGACGCGGATCGGCTTTGATTTTTTGCGTCAGCACATAACCGTCCATTTCCGGCATTTCCACATCGGTCAGCACCGCCTGCACTTCACTGGTGATGTCGCGACCTTCCTGATCACATTGGTCAGCCAGTTTACTGAGTAACTGCCAGGCCTCAGCACCATTGACTGCACCCAGATGATTCACGCCCATCACATCCAGGGTTTTCTTGATTTGCTTGCGGGCGATGTTGGAGTCATCGGCAAACAATAATCGATACTGTTGGTGCTCACCGATATGACGGATGCCATCAAACACGGTTTCGTCGTAGAACTCACCGGCGTCAGCCAGGACTTTTTCAACGTCCATGATCATCACGAGGCGCTTATCGCTGAGTTCTGCTACGGCAGTGACAAGACCACCCAGACGTTTGGAGATTAACTGCGGCGGTTCTTTCACCTGCTCCCAGTTGAGGCGCTGGATAGTGTCGACTGAACTCACCAGAAAACCCTGAACATGGGTGTTGTATTCGGTAATCATCAAAATCCGGGGTTCATCTTTGGATTCAAGATGACAGAACTTCTGCAAATTGATGATGGGAACCATATCCCCACGTAAGCTGACAAAACCTTCGATTCCATCCGGCATTTCCGGCGCTGAGGTTATTTCAGGAATATTGAGTACCTCGCGCACCTTAAACACATTGATGCCGAATACTTCGTTCCTGCCTGTAGCATCACTGGTGCCGAGGTTGAATAAGAGTACTTCCAGATGATTGGTGCCGGCGAGCTTGGTGCGCTCGTCAATGGAATCGATAAATGTAGCCATAAAATTTCCTGCTATACCCACTGCCAAGATGTGACAGACTTATCACAAATTTTATAGCGGACATTATCATGAAATCTTGAGCAACTATCGATAATTGTTGTCAGGCGACCGGGAAGCCACATTGAAATAGCAGGCAGTCACAGGCATATTGCTGTACCATGATGCTATGCCACAAAGCATGAAAGCCCTGTCGAAAATAAATCAGAGAATGCTGACAGGCAACAATCTTCTTCTCCTGCCACACCAGAATAAAGTCGGTGGCGCGGGAGAAAATAAATTACAATGAATTTTTTGAATGAAGCGACAACGAGAAATGTTGTCTATTCGGAAGTGGTGCCCAGGGGGAGACTCGAACTCCCACGTACATAAGTACACTAGCACCTGAAGCTAGCGCGTCTACCAATTCCGCCACCTGGGCTGAAGAAGGCGCAAAGATTACAGAGTGAATTTGAAACTGTCAATGACTAATAACAAGAAAAACGATCCCAACTTCGAACGCGAAGCAGAGAAATACGATAACCCCATCCCGAGTCGTGAGTTTATCCTCTCGATTTTAAAGCAAAATAATGTGCCCCTGACGCGAAAAAGCATCGCCAAATTAATCGGCATAAAAGGTGAAGAAGAAACCGAAGCGTTACGGCGTCGGCTCAGGGCCATGGAGCGGGATGGGCAACTCTTGCGCAATCGCAAGGGCGCTTATGGTGTGGTCTCCAAAATGAATCTGGTGAGCGGGCGCGTCATGGGACACCCGGAAGGTTATGGTTTTCTCATTCCTGACGAAGGGGGGGAAGATCTTTTCCTTGGCGAACGGGAGATGCGTAGCGTGCTGCACGGTGACCGTGCCCTTGCCCGCATTACCGGTATTGACCGCCGTGGTCGCAAGGAAGGCGCTATCGTAGAGGTGACTCATCGGGCTAATACCCATATTGTGGGCCGCCTGATTCGAGACGCCGGTATTTATTTCGTCATTCCCAATAATCGTCGTATCAGCCAGGACATACTGATCCCGCCTGAAATGCTGATCGGCGCCAAAGAAAATCAGATCGTCGAAATCGAAATTACTGAGAATCCCAATGTGCACCGTTCGCCATTGGGCCGGATCGTCGAGATTATCGGCGATCACATGGCCCCGGGCATGGAAATCGATATAGCCCTGCGCGATTTCGAGCTGCCGCATGAATGGTCTGACAAGGCGCTGCAGCAGGCACAACAGTTTGGTGACAGCATCCCTGAGAATGCAGTTGAAGGTCGCCTTGACCTTCGCGACATGCCTTTGGTGACGATTGACGGTGAAGATGCCCGTGATTTTGACGATGCCGTCTGTGCCGAACGCCTTGATAACGGCAACTGGCGTCTGTGGGTCGCCATCGCCGATGTATCACACTATGTGCAGCCGGGTGACCCGCTGGACCTGGACGCAGGCGATCGCGGCACCTCGGTCTATTTCCCCAGCCAGGTCATTCCTATGTTACCTGAGGCACTGTCAAACGGCCTGTGTTCACTCAACCCGGAAGTCGACCGCCTGTGCATGGTCTGCGAAATGGAGATCAATCAGGACGGCAAAACCGAATCATACCGTTTCCACGAAGGCGTGATGTTCTCCAAAGCCCGGCTGACTTACGATAAAGTCGCCGCTATGCTGGTTGATAACGATCCCGCCTTGCGAGAACAATATCAACACGTCTTGCCGACACTGGAAACCATGTATGGACTGTTTAAAGCCATGCAAAAAGCTCGTGATGAGCGTGGTGCCATTGATTTCGAAATGACAGAAACCCAGTTCCTGTTTGACGAGAATCGTAAGATCCGTTCCATTCAACCTCGTGAACGCAATGATGCGCACCGCCTGATTGAAGAATTCATGATTGCTGCCAATGTCAGTGCTGCCCGTTTCCTGCTAGAAAACGAGATCCCCGTTCTTTATCGCGTTCACGAAACCCCATCTGAAGAGAAACTCAGTGGCCTGCGTGATTTTCTGGGTGAACTGGGTCTGTTCCTGGGCGGCGGTGATGATCCGGAACCGCGGCACTATGCCTCATTACTGGAAACAGCCAGCAAACGGCCTGACGGTCATCTACTGCAGACCGTGATGCTGCGCAGTATGAAACAGGCGGTCTACAGCCCCGATAATATCGGCCACTTTGGTCTGGCGCTGGATGCCTATGCCCACTTTACCTCGCCCATCCGCCGCTACCCGGACCTGCTGGTCCACCGGGCTATCCGTCATATCATCAGTGGACGTAAAGTCAGTAAATGGCGCTATTCTCACGAAGATATGGTCCAGCTCGGCGATCACTGTTCTATGACTAGCCGTCGTGCGGATGAGGCGACCCGTGATGTGAGTGACTGGCTCAAATGTGAATACATGCGTGACCGCGTTGGTGAAACGCATCAGGGGGTCATCAGCGGCGTGACCGGCTTCGGCCTGTTTGTCGAACTCAGCGACATCTACATAGAAGGTCTGGTCCATGTCACCTCGCTGAAAAATGACTATTATCAGTTTGATGCCACCGGCCACCGGCTCACCGGTGAGCGTACCCGCAAGGTCTACCGGCTCGGTGATACGCTGACGGTCAAAGTGGTCCGCGTAGACCTGGATGAAAAGAAAATCGACCTGGAACTAGTATAGGCCAAAGCCGGCTCTATGGCGGCCTCGTCCAGCATAATCGGTGTGGTAAAGACAGATTTTCCTTGACCAGAAAAATAAAGACAGTAAAATTATCGTCTTTCTAAAGCACGGGGCCGCAAAGCCTCGCTTTCTGCAAAAAATTAATGGTGAGTGTAGCTCAGTTGGTAGAGTCCCGGATTGTGATTCCGGTTGTCGTGGGTTCGAGCCCCATCAGCCACCCCAT
>JABURN010000176.1 GCA_014762585.1 Methylophaga sp. | reverse complement strand
ATGCCGGCATCTCAGGCCAGGCTTCACCGCTGTCGGGATCGGTTTGCTGGTAACGATAACCCCGTCGATCCGTCACCCAGCCCCAGTCGCCACAATTGCTCAGTTGAGCCGCCATTTTAAAACCGCGTGGTGTCGACATCCGGCGCAAAGGCGCTTTGGCTGTGACCCGCTTGATACCGGCCAGCAGGGCTTCATCCTCGGCTGAGGCAAAGCCGGGCAGAAGAAAGCTATGCTCACTGATTTTGCTGATATGGGGAGCGTCTATCATTGCATGAGTGCCTGACCGAGTTTCATCCCGCTGTTGAAAGCGGATTCAACCCGCCCTTTAATACACCAGTCACCGCAGGCGGCTAATTGCAGCTCATGGTCCAGATAAAATGCTGGCTGTTCCTGTTTGGGCAGGTTGGCATAGACCCAGCGCTTAATATCTGCAGCTTCGATTAACTGGGGATCAAGACCGGTCACTGCCACCACAGTATCTATCATATGCCGTTTGACACACTCAATGTCATCATTCAGATGTTGCCTGGCCCAGTTGTTGGTAGCATGAACCAGCAGGCTGTGACCTTGCCGGCCGGGTTTGCTGCTGTTGACCGAGACCCAGCTGATATCCGCATTTTTAACCAGGGCAGCCTGATAGGGCAGGTCAGGATCGGCTTTAAGACTTAACATCAGTGCGTAACAGGGCTTCATTTCAGTGGCCGAGATGGCTTCAAAGCCGGAGAACTGGGAGGGTAATAAAGCCCGCGTTTGTGGAGCGGGCAGAGTCAGTGCCACCCAGTCAAAGGGACCATAAGTTTCCCCTGCCGAATCGATAAGCTGCCAGCATTTATCTTCACGATGAAGCTCAACAATTTCAGTGCCGAACTGCACCGCTTGCGTCTTTGCCATCGCACGTCCAATGGCAGCCATATCCGGTACCCCGACATAATGTGGGAATTCCTCATCCCACTGTCGACTGGCCGTGATGACATTACCATCCAGCTCAGCAAAGTGGGCCTGCCAGTCGGCCACATAGCCTTCAGCCATCAGCTGTCTTATGTAAGCCTTGAATGCGGGTGTGCGGGCGGTGAAAAACTGGGCGCCATGGTCAAACCGCTGTTCGGCCACTGTGCGACTGGCAACGCGGCCGCCGGGGGCGGCTGACTTTTCAAATAATTGACAGGAAAATTGACTCTGGATCTGGCGGGCCAGTGACAGGGCACTGATCCCCGCACCTACAATAGCAATTGATTTCATGGAACGCTTTCCTTAAACACCCTCGATCGGACAGGTGTCAGTCAGAAAAGTGCCGGTTTTATTGCGGAATCACTCTGACGTAACCGCGGCTGCCACGAATCAGAGAAGCATAACTGCCGGGAGGCAGACGTTCGTCTTCATCTTCGACCGCCTGCACTACAGCGATTTTATCGCCGTTCTCCTTGCGCAGAATGTATTCAACCCCGAGTGAAGACTTGGCTTTTTCTTCGATAAACTGACCGGCAATGGCACCACCAACCAGAGCGATAATAGTGATAGCAATACCGGCGGGATTATCGCTTTCTGTGATGCCGTATGCAGTGGCACCCGCCACGGTGGCACCGACTGCGGTACCCCATCCGGGACGGCCGGATTCATCCAGCCCTTCAATTTTGACCAGCCGAGACGAAATAATGCGGACATCTTCCGTCGCCATGGCTTCACCCACTTCGGTCGCATAATAGCTACTTTGTGAGCGCGACGCGCAGGCATAAACCAGAGGCAGAAAAACCGCGATAAGAATGATGAGTCTGAAAGGGTGTTGATGCATGGCAGTCACTCCGAAAGCTAGTAACCATATTATGCAGCACAAAGCCGATGACGAGACACATCATCGCCTTGTTTTAATCTGGATTTTAAACCACCCGCAGCCTTTTTTAATCTTTCTTACTCAGTTTTCTCCATAGCCGCTTGATGGCTTTACGACCATAGCGACGTTTGAAGTTGACCTTAAAGTCATACAGGTAAAACGGCAGGCGCAAGCGCCAGCTGAAAGTCTGTGATTTCAGCATGCTGTGCAGGTAATGCTCAACCAGATACTCGCGACCGGCCCAGTGCAGTTTGTGGCAGATCCGGGTCAGATCCGAAATGCGCTGTTTCAGTGGGGTGCTGCGGTTGTAGAAGCGGGCACGGTTAATGTCAATCAAGGTAAAGGCCAAAGTGTGATCCGGCTGTTTTTTGATCAGAATATTGCCGCCGGCCAGATCCCGGAAAAACACGCCATGTTCGTGCATGCGGAGCAGGAAAGTGGCCAGCTGACGATAAGCATCATGAGCTTCGATCCCTTCAAACTGATTCGCTCCGTCACGAAAGGCGATCAACATTTCACGGGCGGAAAAATCATGGTCGACTTTCTCGCAGACAAACAGGTTCTGCAGCATCGACTTGTCATTGTCTTTCTCAAAGTAAGCCAGTGGCTGAGCAGTGGGAATACCCCGACGTGACAGTTCTGCCGCCGCAATCCAGCTGCGGTGTGCCTTGCTGGGCTTGAAGCGATCCAGGATACGTTTATGGGCATGCATCTTAAGAGGTTTCTTGGCGACCACCGTATGGCCGTCAGGTCCAGGCACAGTCCAGATAATATTGCGGGCTTTACGCAGGGTAGTTTCCTCTGTCGCTGTCGGCAGGTTATCCGGATGCAGCAACTCGGCGAGTTTTTCTGCCTCAGCCGCATTGTCTGCGATCAGCATCCCACGCCAGCCGTTCTGATGATAAGGATGATACCGACCGTTGGAACGATGTGCGTAAATGGACTCAAGCGGATAGGGCGCACGCAGTGGTTTGATGTCGATTTTGTCTGCCAGAGGCCAGCTCATATACAGCGGTGATTCGCTGATAAAACGTGGCGCTTCGTCAAAGGTTTCACCGTCGCGGTTTTGGAATTCAGCTTTGGCTAAATCCGAAGCCTGGTAAAGTGCTTCCAGTTCACAGGCTTTACCATTGATAGTCCAGGCTACATGAATGCGTTTGTGTTCTGCACGGAATACATGTACTTCGAGGTTTTCAGCGGTTTTCAGCGGACCTTCATAGACGCTGCCTGGCAGCATCGCATTGAATTGTTTCATCGCATAAAAAGCCGGCCTGACCCTGAAGTCGGGCAGCTTGCCGATGATGCTCTGGTAATGGGTAATGCGCTCAAGTTCAGGATAGCGGCCACTGCCATCATCAATCAGACCTTCACGCCAGCACACCATTGGTCCCCAAAACGTTCGGCGCATGGCACCTGAGGCTGCAAGCAGCACCATGTAACGGCTGAGATAATCAGCCATTTTTTCTTCACTGTTCTCCAGCAGACGCTGAATGCGTGGCAGGGTCCAGAATGCGGCCGGAGAGACCATTGCATCGACCCCTTTGCGGGCACCGATACGATGCAGCAGCCGGGCTTTTTTGACCAGGTTCACCTTAAGCCGGGTCGCCCACTGAAATCCCAGAATGCGATGGTCGAATCTTTCCGGCTCGGTGACCCGTTCACAGAACAGGTTGTTGGTGTGAAAGTCTGGCAGCATCCCGGACTTGCGTAATCTTTCCAGTACGGCAAAGGTATAGAAAGGCTCAAAATCTGAAATATTGGGGCCGGCCATCTTGATGTTGTTGCCTTTGATCTCTTCATAGGCAATCTTCCAGGTGGTGAAGAAACCCTTAGTGTCATAGCCAGCCCAGCGACGGCGGTTAATGGTCGAACCCACCTCGATGGTATGTACCCGGTGTCCATACAAGTCGCAGATATTCTCAACAAACTCGCGCCATTTCTGTTGAGCCGCTTCCTGTCTCATGCTGCGTGCTTCATCAAAGGGTTGAACCAGGTGCAGCAGCACTTTCAAATCCGTGGCCAGTAGTTTTTCCAGCAGCCGTGCGGTGTCACCGTTTTCATCGCCATAGCTGAAATCGATACGAACATTTCTGACGCCGAGCTCTTTCAGTTTCTCCAGCAGGAAGTCATCAACGGCCGGATCAGTGGAGGCTGCGACACCAACACCGGAAAAGTCGACAGCTACTTTATGTGAGTGGGGCGGAATGTGACCTTTTCTGAAGCGGAGTCCACCTTTGAATACATGACTCAGCGCATTGAGCAGCAGCTTGCTGTCCATTACGGCAGGAATCGTTTTTTTATCTGATTTGGCTGGGGACTGCCCGGTCATTTTTTTATCCAATTTGGTGGCGAGTATCTGCTGTAAGCGGAGAAAGTCTGTCCAATACCGTCTTGGCATATGCGTGTCCAGACCGGCATTGTTTTTACAGTTAAGCACAATATTTTGAATCTTTTGCAGATTGAGCTCAACTTGAACTTGATTAGGGGCTCGTACGAGGCATCTCCAGTCACAGAAAGCAGTGGAGGGGGAGAGAGCAAGAAGCCCCTGAGTTTGTCACCACGAAACAAAGCCAGCATAATCGGCCAGAACACAAAACAGAATAATAGAGCCGCTCACGGCATAAAAAGAGAGAGAATCATGAGTGCAGACCTGTATGAAAAGGTGAAGCAGAACCCCAAGTTTCATCAACTGGTAGTCAGACGCGCCCGCTGGGCCTGGGGATTGGCAGCGATCATTCTGCTAATGTATTTCGCCTTTATCCTGCTGATTGCCTTCACCCCGCAATGGCTGGCAGAACCGATTATGTCCGGAAGTGTCATTACTATCGGTATTCCGCTGGGCCTGCTGGTAATTATTGTGGCCTTTGTGCTGACGGGGATATACGTGCATAAAGCCAACACCGATTTTGATCAGATTAACCAGCAAATCATCAGTGAGACAGAGCAATGAGAGTTCGGCAGATACTGATATTCATTACCCTATTGGGGCTCTCATCTCTGGCAGCCGCCGAGGCGGTGACTGGCGAGGTACAGAAACAGCCGCTCAATCTGCCGGCGATTATCATGTTTCTGTTGTTTGTTGCTTCCACCTTTCTTCTCCCTTCCTTTTCTTCCCCCCTTCCCCTCTCTCCTTCTTCTTCTTCCTCTTCTTTTTTCTTCCTTCCCTTTTTTCCTCCTTTCCTTTCCCTTTCCTTTTCTTCCCTTTCTTCTTCCTCCTTTCT
>JABURN010000028.1 GCA_014762585.1 Methylophaga sp. | reverse complement strand
TCGCGTTTGACATACTGCTGCCAACAAAGGAGGTATGTCTGTGAACCCATTCTTTTCCGCCCACTTATCCATACTCATTCCGCTGTTTTTATCGACTGGGGCCTGGCTGGCCGGTAATGCGAATCTCACCGACAATAAACGTCGCTTGATATTGAGAGCTATCTCCCTCTCAATCGTCTTCTCAATGATATTAGTGACCAGCTTCTTTTTTCTCAGTGATAAAGCAGTGGCGGGCATGCTCGCGGTTAATCCCATCAATCTCACCGTGTTGGGCTTGATCAGCTTCATGGCTGTGATTCTGATTAAATTTTCCGAGCGTTATATCCGCTCGGAAACGCAATCTCATCAATTCTGGCGCTGGTTATTACTGAGCCTGACCTCGGTCTCCGTGGTTGTGTTGAGTAATAATCTGCTCCTGATGTGGCTGGGGTGGGTATCAATCAGCCTGTGTTTCCATCGCTTGCTGCTGTTTTATCCGGACAGACCCCGTGCTGTATTGGCCGCACACAAGAAATTCATTCTCGCCCGAGTCGCCGAGACCTGTCTGCTGGCCGCTTTCCTTCTGCTTTACTATCAGCACGGGACACTGCAGCTGAGTGCCATTCTCGACTATTACCTCAGCGTCGACCCTGGTCATGAACTCAGCTTCGCTCAAAAAGCGGCCGCGTTCCTGCTGGTTCAGACAGCCCTGATTAAGTGTGCGCAACTGCCTCTGCATGGTTGGCTGATTCAGGTTGTTGAAGCACCCACACCCATCAGTGCACTGCTGCATGCCGGCATTATTAATCTGGGGGGATTCCTGCTCATCAGTTTTGCACCGCTGATGGCACTGGCACCGGTGGCTCAATGGACCCTGATCGTGGTGGCGGGTTTGAGCACGCTGATTAGTGCACTGGTTATGATGACCCGAATCAGTCTCAAAGTACGACTCGCCTGGTCGACCTGTGCCCAGATGGGCTTGATGCTGATTGAGTGTGCGCTGGGACTGTATGAGCTCGCGTTGCTGCACCTGCTGACGCACTCGCTGTATAAGGCTTATGCATTCCTGAGTACCGGTGAAGCGGTTCAGGATTACTCTCTCAAACAGCTGGCACCGCAGAAAAAAGTCACATTCAAAACAGCGGTTATCTGTCTGTCACTGGGTATCGCTGCTACCGTTTCCATACCTTTGTTTACCGCTTACCAGGGACCGCTGAGTGTCTGGCTTCTGGTTAACGCCGCGCTGGCCCTGTATCTGGTCTCTGCTGTGAGGCATGGTCTGTCACTGGCCTGTCTGTCGGCGGTTTTCATTGCGACCGCACTGGTTGGCTTTTATCTCGGCGGCAAGGCATTGCTTGATCATTTAATACCTGAACTGCCCGTGACAGGCATGTTCACTGCCATGGATATCTGGCTGATAGCGCTGGTTCTGGCTTTGTTCATCCTGACCGTGCAGATACGGGTTTTCCCGCAAGCCACACAGACACAAACGCTCTATCGCTGGTTATTTTCCGGCTTATATCTGGATGAAATGATGACGCGCCTGACACTTCAGCTCTGGCCGGTGGTGCTGCGTCCAAAGAGCCAGCAAAACAAGACCGAACAACAATCCACTGAGGAGTCCTGGGTATGATTGAGGCTAAAGCTGAGACTATCAATAAAGCGAGTACAGAACAGCTTTCCGCTATTCGCAATGCTTGCGCCCTGATTGCGCCCAACTGGCCACTGGATCGTTTCATTGCAGTCAATGCGCTGTGGGAATCTCGTCATCACCCCATCGAACTTGTCTCAGCCCGCTATGCTGCGCTGGCGGGTGTCAAAACGACCTTGTCTTCCGCGGAGCTCCTGGCGAGTTTGGATAAGGGGACGATAACGGAGTCGTCACTGATTGCTGCAGCGCAAGCCTACAAAGTGACAACCGATATCGAGTCGCTGAAAACCGGGCTGAAACAGTCGAGTCCGGATGTCTGGTTGAGTATCGCCGAAATAGCGGATTTGAGTCGCGATCACCATAAAATGCGCTGGCAGGACGAGACCATTCATCAAATCAGTCAATTCTGCGGTGAGTTTATTAACCAGCATCCAGACAATCTGGAAATGCTCTATTCGCGCTGGCTGGATTTCACCACACACGATTACGGCATGTCCCTGCTAATGGGCGAGAAGCATTTGCGTGAAGCGTTTGTTGATCTGCCCAGTGACTTCGAAACGCTGTTTGCTGAAGTCGCCGCAGAACTCGATCTCGGCCCCTATGAACTGGAGATATACGCCCACAAGCTGCTGCTGAGTATTAATGGCTGGGCCAGTTATTTCTCCTGGCAGCGCTGGGAAAAGCAATTACAGGGGCAGAGCAGCCAATATGTGGAGTCACTGCTTGCGATCAGAATGGCCTGGGATCTTATTGTCTGGCGTCAGCTGAAAAAGAAAGTCACGAAAACAGACTTTCAGACACTTCATACCCGCTGGTCACAACAGAAATTTCAGGTTAATGAGCTGATTGATGCGCATATTGAACACCTGCGTTATTTCTGGGTCTGGACACATGCAGCGGAACTGGAATACCAGAAACAGCTGAATCAAACCCTGAAGAACGCAGCTCAGCCTTGTGACGAGACGCCGGTATTGCAGGCGGCATTCTGCATTGATGTTCGCTCTGAACGCTTCAGAAGGGCACTGGAAAATCAGAGCCCGGTGATTCAGACCATTGGCTTTGCCGGCTTCTATGGCTTACCCATCAGTTACCAGCCTGCTCACACGCAGTCAGTGCGTCCTCAGTTACCCGGCCTCGTGGCACCGGCTATCAGGGTCAGCGAGAAAAAAGCGAGTCAGGATAAGCTCCACCAACTGCAGACGCTGAGCCACTGGAAAAACTGGGGCAATTCATCCGTCTCGGCTTTCACCATGGTTGAAACTGTGGGCTGGACCTATGCGTTCAAGCTACTGAAGGACAATTTTTTCCGTAAGAAAAAAGAGAACCTGATTGACTCGCTCAGTCATCACCATGACTGGACATTGCTGAGCGAAAACCAACCGCTCAGTCTTGAGGAAAAAACCAGCCTTGTCAGCGGCGTCCTCACAGGCATGGGGCTGACTCAGCGTTTTGCGCCGACAGTACTGTTACTGGGGCATGGCAGTGAGAGTCGCAATAATCTCCACGCCTCCGGACTGGATTGTGGTGCCTGTGGCGGCCAGACCGGGGAGGTCAATGTACGCGTTTTGGCCAGCTTGCTGAATGACGATGCCATCAGGCAAAAGCTATCAGAACAGGGCATCAATATTCCTGATCAGACCCGTTTTGTTGCCGGTTTACATAACACCACCACCGACGAAATCAGTTGCTTCAGCGAGGTGAGCAAAGAGATTGAGACCTGGTTGAAACAGGCCGCTCAGGCCACACGTCGGGAGCGTGTTGAGACGATGGAACCGGGGTTACAGCAACTCGATGACAATAAACTGGAAAAAGCACTCTCAGATCGTGCCAGGGACTGGTCTGAAGTTCGTCCTGAATGGGGGCTTGCGAATAATGCCGCATTTATCGTGGCACCACGCGACAGGACGCGTACTGTGCCACTCGATGGCCGGGCTTTTCTGCATGATTATGACTGGCGTCAGGATCCGGACGGGGTGTTGCTCGAGCAAATCATGACCGCGCCGATGATCGTGACGCACTGGATCAACATGCAATACAACCTGTCGGTGGCGGATAACGATTTTTTCGGTAGCGGCAACAAGCTGTTGCATAACGTCGTGAATCAACATATCGGTGTTTTTGAGGGCAACGGGGGTGATTTACGTATCGGTCTGTCATATCAGTCAATTCACGACGGTAATGAATGGCGTCATCAACCGCTCAGGCTGAATGTCTACATAGCTGCACCGAAATCAGCCATAGAGAAAGTCATCGCTGCCCATGAAACAGTCAGACAGTTAGTCGATAACAACTGGCTGTTCCTGTTCTGCTGGAATGACAACAACGAAATTGAGCGTTACCAGTCTGATCACTGGGAATTTGTGAAATGAGATCGCTCAATCACCTGCAACAATTGGAAGCCGAGAGCATTCATATCATGCGGGAAGTGGCTGCCGGTTTTGAGCGTCCCTGTATGTTCTATTCAATCGGCAAAGACTCGACAGTCATGTTGCATCTCGCCCGTAAAGCCTTTGCACCGGGCAAAGTGCCTTTCACCTTGTTACATATCGATACCACCTGGGAATTTGCCGAAATGGCGAGCTTCCGTGACCGACTGGTCGATGAGCATGATCTGGATCTGATTGTTCATATCAACGAGGCTGCCCTGTCCGAAGGGGTGCATCCGATTGAATCCGGCTCGGTCGTTTATAACGACCTCATGAAAACCGTGGCGCTCAAACAGGCACTCGACAAGCATAGATTTGATGCTGCGTTGGGTGGTGCGAGACGTGATGAGGAGCGCTCAAGAGCTAAAGAGCGGATTTTCTCAGTCCGAAGTGCCACACACCGTTGGGATCCAAAGGCACAACGTCCTGAGCTCTGGAATATCTATAACACCAGGCTGAACCCAGGGGAGACCGTGAGAGTCTTTCCTTTATCGAACTGGACAGAGCTGGATATCTGGATGTACATCCTCAGGGAAAATATCGACATTGTGCCGCTTTACTTCGCTAAACCCCGTCTTTCCTGGGTGGACGAAGGCACGGGTCAGATTCTGGGCCTCGATGATGAACGCATGTTGCCTTATCTCAGCGAGTCGGAAAAGGCCAGCTTGGAAGAGCGCTGGATTCGTTTCAGAACACTGGGCTGTTATCCGCAGACCGGGGCTGTCGAAAGTCGTTCTGAAACAGTGGGCGACATTATCATTGAAATGATCAACTCCCGCACAAGTGAACGTCAGGGCAGAATGCTGGACAAAGATCAGGCTAACTCGATGGAGAGGAAAAAGCAGGAGGGCTATTTTTGAAAACCGCTGCGCTGCTCACCAAGCATCGAAAATCCTATCAACTGGCGCCAGTGCTCTATGATATTGGTATCGAGCTGGTAGAAATCGATTTTTTTGATACGGATGAACTAGGCACATTTTCCGGAGAAATTGAACGCCAGCTGTCTCCCAGAGAATGTGCGCT
>JABURN010000211.1 GCA_014762585.1 Methylophaga sp. | reverse complement strand
ATTCACGTTTGAATTCCTCTGCCCACAGTGTCATCAGGTTAGCCAGCGTGTCAGAACCGACGCTCGACAGGTTTCCTGAAATACCGCTGACTTTTTCATAGTCAGGCAGGTTGGCGTCAACGTCGGCGAATGTAACCGATGAGAATGCCATTGTGACGGCAGCACCCAGCAGGGCGATGTTTTTCTTGAACATGTTGTTCAGCTCCCAAGTTAAAAGAAAAATGCAACGTGTTTCACGTTTTGCGCTGGGAAAGTATGAATTCGGACTGTGACAAGGATATGAAAGAAATGTGACAGTTGTATGACAACACTGTCAGAACGGAGCCAAGCTGTTGTTATACGGTAATTTTCTCGACCACAATGGTCGCTGGAAAACAGCATTTAAAACGGGTTCCCTGACCCAACTCACTGCTGATCTCGAGTCTGGCGCCGTGACGCTGCAACACATGTTTGACGATCGCAAGACCCAGTCCGGTGCCACCTTTGTCGTTACTGCGGCCTTTATCAACGCGATAGAAACGTTCAGTGAGCCGTTCCAGGTGGTGCTCCGCAATACCCTCACCTTCATCGGCGACTTCCAGACAGGCGCCCTCATCATCAAGCCGCCAGCTGATATGAATCTGGCAACCCGCCGGTGTGTACTTAACCGCATTGAAGACCAGGTTGGAAATGGCACTGCGGATTTCATCCACATCACAGACCAGCCAGCGTTCGGTGCCCAGCTCAAGGTCTATTTTGTGGTCGCGATAATGCTCCAGTGAGCGGGCATCTTCGATGATGGACTGCAGCAGCTTGCCGATATCGGTGGGAATCCGCCGCAGCGCTTTCTCACCGGTCTCGAGCTGGGACAGCACCAGCAGATCCTTGATCATCAGATGCATGCGTTCGCTTTGCTGACGCATCGCCGGTAACGCTGCGCGCCACTGGTCGGGATCGGTGTCTTCGGTGAAGGCTTCCAGATAACCGCGCAATACCGTCAGCGGGGTTTTGAGTTCATGCGAGACATTGGCCACAAAATCGCGACGCATACGCTGCAGCTTGATGGTTTGTGTGATGTCGCGGGCTATTAACAGTCTGCCCGCCCCCATGTAACTCACCACTTTGAGTTCCAGTTGCATGGCTTCATCATGCGGTGATTTAACGGTCACCACATTGCCCAGCTTGAGCGGGTCTTCCAGTAAAGACTGAAATGCCGGATCGCGGATCAGATTATTGATCCGAACGTTGTTATCGCGCGGCCAGCGTACGCCGAGCAGTTCTCGCGCTGACTGATTGGCCCATTCGACTTCGCCATATTCCCCCAGCACCACGATCCCGTCGGGTAACGCCGCCGTGGCCTGTTGGAAGCGTTTCAGATAGCCGGTCAGCTTTTTCTTGCGGTTGCTGTTCTGCTGGCGCATCTGCTCGATCTGACGGCAGACATCATCGATGACCCCTTCAGCGCTGGGAGAACGGTTTTTCTTGGGTTTTTCCAGCCATTTTCTGAGCTTGCTCCAGTTATGCTGCAGCCAGAGGGCATAGACCAATACTGCCAGAAACATGAAAGTCATCATCTGGCCGAACAACAGGCCGCAGAAACCGGCCAGACTGAGTAGTGTCAGCAGGCGCCAATTATCCCATTGCATCAAAGCCGCCGTTAATCAACTGAAAAACGATAACCCACGCCACGAACCGTCTGCACCAGGTGGTCATGACCACTGGGTTCCAGGGCTTTGCGCAGACGACGGATATGAACATCAACAGTACGCTCTTCGATATACACCGTATCGCCCCAGACATAGTCGAGTAACTGTGAGCGGCCATAGGCGCGTTCCGGGTTTTTCATAAAGAAATGCAGCAGGCGGAATTCGGTAGGTCCCAGCTCCACCCGTTTGTCATCAACCGTGACGCGGTGACTTTTAGTGTCCAAGACCAGATTGCTGAATTGCAGCTTCTGCGCTTCTTCTGAATCGGCAGGCTGACAGCGTCGTAACACGGCCTTGATGCGAGCCATCAGTTCCGGTGGCGAAAAGGGCTTATTGATATAGTCATCAGCCCCCACGCCCAGACCTTTCACCATGTCTTCACTTTCGCCTTTGGCAGTGAGCATGATCACAGGAATATTGGCGAGAAACTCGTTGGCACGCAGTCGACGAATAAACTCGATACCATCAATACCGGGCAACATCCAGTCCAGCAGGATCATATCGGGTTGATGATGCTGTAGCGCTTCCAGCCCGGCTTCTCCATCGCCTACTGCCTCGCAGGCGAAGCCTGATTGTTTGAGGGTGAAAGACAACATATCCCGGATTGCGACGTCGTCCTCGACTACCAATACACTCGTTGCCATAAAGCCTTTTCCCAGTCGTTAAAATGACAGCTGCATCATACAAAGCAATTGTTACAGTTTGATAACAATTGGCTGAACCGCCGATTTCCCTATTCCTGTTGCGATGTAAGTCTCTACTTACCCTCTGACAGGCAGTGCTTGTGTGACTGTTTGATGACGCCTAGATGACAGTATGACGGGTATTAAATCAGGTCATCACACCCCTGATGGTGTAGAACAGGCAGGCAGACAGCACGGCCGCCGAAGGCACAGTAATCAGCCAGGCGGTGATGATTTTCTTCACCATATCGCGTTTGACGTACAGACTCTTCTTCTCTTTTTTCAGCGTTTTCTTGGCTTTTTTCAGTGTGCCTTTTTCTTCGTCAATCGCGCGGTAGAGATCGGTAATACGCTCATAATCACTGACGGTTTTCTCTTTTTTCTCCATCAGCACATTGAGTTCACTGCGCAGCGCGCTGAGCAGGCGTTTTTCTTCCTGAATCTCACGCTCATCCTGCTCAATTTCATCTTCCAGACTTTCGGCACGATCCATCCATTCACGCAAAAAGCCCACACCGAACACGGCACCGATAGCGACGTGGGTGGTACTCACCGGCAAGCCCAGTTGACTGGCGATAATCACGGTAATGGCTGCGGCCATCGCAATCGAGAATGCCCGCATTTGATCCAGTTCCGTAATTTCGCCGCCGACAGTACGAATCAGTCGAGGACCATATAAAGCCAGACCCAGTGCAATACCAAAGGCACCGACCGCCATCACCCAGAATGGAATACCGGCCTCGGCAGTAATACCGCCGGTGATGAGCGCATCATGAATCGCGGCCAGCGGCCCGATCGCGTTGGCAACGTCGTTGGCACCATGAGCAAAGCTGAGTAAGGCAGCAGCAAAAATAAGCGGAATCGTGAACAGGACATTGACGCTGGCACGGTCATTGGTCAACTTGGGCAGGCGACGCTTGACCGTACGTTTGACCAGGAAATAAACCAGAACGCCAATCACAAAACCGATAACAAGCGCATCAATCATGCTGGGTTTGGAACCGAAATCCATCCCCAGAGACAGGCTCTCATTGATAAAGCCAGTCAGGCCTGGCCAGACTTTTTTCAGTCCCTTGATAACCAGATAAGTGACAAAAGCCCAGGCCATAATGGCGACATAGACCGGCACCCATTTTGATGAGGCAGTGATCTTGTCATCCTGGAAAATGATGGTTTTTTTGATGGCATACAAAAAGATAATGGCAATCACACCGCCAATCACCGGTGAAATGACCCAGGAGCTGGCAATCGCGCCCATCGTGCCCCAGTCAACAATGCTGAAACCGGCTGCGGCAATACCCGCACCCATGACACCGCCGACAATGGAATGGGTTGTGGATACCGGCGCCCGGGCAAAAGTCGCCAGGTTTAACCACAAGGCAGCAGCAAGCAGCGCCGCCATCATTGCCCAGACAAAATCCTGGGCCTTACCGCCAAAACCATTGATATCGATGATGCCTTTCTTCACCGTCGATACCACATCACCGCCCGCGATAATGGCGCCTGCGGCTTCGAAAATCATCGCAATGACGATCGCGCCGCCCATGGTCAGGGCTTTTGATCCCACTGCGGGGCCGACATTATTGGCGACATCATTGGCACCGATATTCATCGCCATGTAAGCACCAAATACCGTTGCAATGGCAAGGATCAGACTGCTGGTGCCGTCGCCGCTGATGTTATAACTGTAGACCAGCGCCAGCACCATAAATAACAGGGCCAGTCCGATACGGGTGAGTTCGCCATGGCTTTTTTTATAAGCCTGTTTTTCTAGCTGATGGATATCTTTTATTTCCACGTGAATACCGTCAGTTGCTTATCAAAATGGGGCAATTATTACAGCATTGTGACGACAGGAATACCCCGGAGCAGACGGATGTAACTTCGCACTGCTAAGATTGTCTAGCTAAATACTGTGATGGCAAGCCTTAGAGAATGATGAAAAAAATTTTATTTTTGTGTCTGTTAGTACTGGTCTCCAGTGCTCATGCGCGGACAGGATTCCTGGAAGGACTGGGACTAAGCCAGTCTGATGATGTACCGCCACTGGTTGAAGAAGCCTTTCAATTCAGCGCCGAAGTCGAGGATGCCAACACCCTGATTGCCCAGTGGCAGGTGATGGAAGGTAATTATCTCTATCGCGATAAACTACGTTTTGAAATTATCGGCAATGATAATGTCAGCCTGGGCAACATTATTCTGCCGCCGGGAGAAAATAAAAATGATGAAACCTTCGGCCTGGTCGAGGTTTATCATCACGATCTGAAACTGAAATTACCGCTCAAACGTCCACAGGCAGCTCAGCAACTGACGCTCAAAGCCTATTTTCAGGGCTGCTCTGAAACTTTCGGCATTTGCTATCCGCCCAGTGTGCAACAGGTCGAACTCACCCTGCCGCTTGCCACAGGATCAAGCACCGACCCGCTGCCTCCAGTGGCAACTGCCGAAGCAGAAAATGCTGACACTAACCCCCTCAGCGAACAGGATCGACTGGCGCAGAAACTGGCTGAGGACAACATGATTCAGATTTTCCTGGGATTTCTCGGGTTGGGACTACTGCTGACTTTCACCCCCTGTGTGCTGCCGATGATCCCGATTCTGTCCAGCGTCATTGTCGGTGAAGGTGAAAAAATCACCACCCGCCGTGCTTTCAGTTTGTCACTGGTCTACGTACTGGCCATGTCTGTGACGTACACAGCTGCCGGGATCCTGACCGGTCTGGTGGGCGAAAACCTGCAGAGTCTGTTCCAGA
>JABURN010000029.1 GCA_014762585.1 Methylophaga sp. | reverse complement strand
GCGCCATCACCATCACGTCGAATACCTCTCTCAGTAGGGTTTAATCCGATGCCAGTTGCTGTTTACTGAGCTCGGCAAACACGGCCTGTCTAACTGATTCAGCGGGGAGTTGATCTGCATTTACGGGTTCGGCATCAAGCAGTAATGCATCAAAACTGAAGGCTTCCAGTCTGTCACCCTCCGCCCAGCGCACCGGCTGAGTCAGCCTTATCTGCCGCCAGTTCGGCGTTAAGTTGTCGAGGGTCTTTTTGAAACGAACGGCAAAGCCCCGACCTGTGCCCTCATAACCATGTTCGGTGGAAGCAAACACCACACGGGAATAATGCTGCAACATGGCCTCAAGCATTTGTGCAGGAATGGCGGCCGCCTCATCGACAATCAGTAAGTCTGCAGCCGGTTTGTCCGCAAGCAAAGCATCGGGGGCGACAAAGCGGATCTCAGATTGCTGCCAGATCAGACTGTGTTGACCGCGCTTCGCATCGCTTAACAGCCGAGCAGCGTGTTCCATCAGCGTGTCGATATTGCTGACTGAGGGTGCCGTCACCAGAACCCGTGACTTACCCTGCCGTAACAGTTCGGCCGCTGCCATGCCCAGCAAGGCGGTTTTACCACGGCCACGATCCGACGCAATGACCAGGGGGCGGCGGCGATGACCACTGACCACATGCAACACTGACTCAATCGCTTTTTGTTGCTCTGATGTCGGCGTGATGTCTGCGACTGATGTCGTTTCAGTCGGTTTAATTTCAGGCAGTGTCTCGCCCTGCTGGATTCGCCTGACTGCAGAATAGCGTTCGCAGATTTTAAGGAAACGCTGTAACCACAAAGAATCCGGCAATACCGCAGGCAATAACACCAGCAGCCAGCCACCGGCACTCAGCGTGCCGATCAGCGCCCCGAAGGCATCAGCGGAAAACTTATGACGACCATCAAAGATAATCAGCTGGTTGCTGCGACCCAGTTGCTGCAAAGCCTGCTTAGTGCTGATGGCTTGCTCTGTGCGATCTGGATGCTCGGATAACCAGCAACGCCTGGCTTTATCCGCTTTCTCATAGACCTGCTCTGCCTGTTGCTGGAGCCAGTCGCTGTCGCCCTGCAGGATAAGACAATGGCGTTGAGGCAGCTGCATCTTAATCAGTAATGCGGTGGCGGTGGTTCGTCACTTTGCTGCATCAGTTGGGTTTGATGCATGCTATCCATCTGGGATTTGAGTGCGGCAATCTGGCTTTCGAGCCGGTCAATCTGCTGTTGTTGACTGGTCACCACCTCATTCAGCTGTTCCAGCAGGCCATCCTGAAACGCCAGTCTTGTCTGCAAATCAACGATATCGTCATTCATCAGATATCTCCGTCGTAAGACAGCGCCGGACCAAGCCAGCGTTCAGCGGTCGGCATATCCCAGCCTTTACGCCGGGCATAATCTTCCACCTGATCCTGGTCGATTTTACCCAGGCCGAAATAACGTGACTCAGGATGAGCAAAGTAGAAACCACTGACCGCCGCAGTCGGCAGCATCGCAAACGACTCGGTAATGGTCATATCGGCATGGCTTACCGGGTCAATCAGTTCCCAAAGCAGCCCTTTTTCGGTGTGATCGGGACAAGCCGGATAGCCCGGCGCCGGTCGGATACCACGGTACTTCTCATCGATCAGCGCTTCGTTATCAAGATTTTCCTCGCTGGCATAACCCCAGAATTCCTTACGTACCCGTTCATGCATACGTTCGGCAAAGGCCTCGGCGAGTCGATCAGCCAGTGCTTTCAGCATGATGCTGTGATAGTCATCATGATCGGCCTCAAAGCGCTCGACATGCTCATCAATACCGATACCGGCCGTGACTGCGAAGGCGCCGATATAGTCCTTAACGCCACTGTCTTTCGGCGCCACAAAGTCAGCCAGCGCGGCATTAGGCCGACCCGGTGGGCGCTCAGTCTGCTGACGCAGACTGTGCAGGGTCATCAGCACTTCACCCCGGTCATCATCCGTGTAGACTTCAATATCGTCATCATTAACGCTGTTGGCCGGGAACAAACCGATCACGGCTTTGGCAGTCAGCCATTTCTCATCCACGATTTGCTTGAGCATCTTCTGGGCATCATGGAACAGATGGGTCGCGTGTTCACCGACGACTTCATCTTCCAGGATACGTGGGTATTTACCGGCCAGTTCCCATGACTGGAAAAACGGGGTCCAGTCAATGCGGTCCACCAACTCTTCCAACGGATAGTCTGAAAAGACTTCCAGACCCAGTTTGGCCGGTTTGGTAGGCTGATAAGCCTGCCAGTCAATCCTGGTTTTATTGGCACGCGCCTCGGCAATCGGCAACTGACGGCGTGTGCTTTTGCGACCGGTATGACGGGCGCGTTTGTCTTCGTAATCTTTTTTAATGTCGGCAACAAAAGCGTCTCTGCCGTCACGGCTTACCAGCTTCTGAGCGACGCCCACCGCACGTGAGGCATCTTTCACATAGACACTGCAACCATGGTAATTGGGCTCGATTTTTACCGCCGTATGAATTAGTGAGGTGGTTGCCCCGCCGATCATCAACGGTATTTCAAAGCCCAACCGCTCCATTTCCTTGGCGACATGCACCATTTCATCCAGCGACGGTGTGATCAGTCCCGACAAGCCGATGATATCTACATTTTCTTTTCTGGCAGTATCGAGAATGGTCTGAGCCGGCACCATCACGCCAAGATCGATGACTTCGAAGTTATTACACTGCAGCACCACGCCGACAATATTCTTGCCGATATCGTGTACGTCGCCTTTGACGGTCGCCATCAGGATCTTGCCGTTATTCTCACTGGTATCGCCCTCTTCCTTGGCCTCTTCGATAAACGGCATCAGATAGGCAACGGCTTTTTTCATCACCCGGGCCGATTTCACGACCTGTGGCAGGAACATCTTACCCTCACCGAACAGATCACCAACCACGTTCATGCCATCCATCAGCGGGCCTTCAATCACCTCCAGCGGCTTGGCATAGGCCTGACGGGCTTCCTCGGTATCGTCTTCGACATAGTCGGCAATCCCTTTGACCAGGGCATGTTCCAGCCGCTTGGAGACCGGCAGTTCGCGCCAGGACAAGTCCTCCTGTTTGGCTGTGCCTCCACCCTCACCTTTATATTTCTCGGCGATTTCCAGCAGACGGTCGGTAGCATCATCGCGACGGTTCTGAATCACATCTTCGACGCGTTCACGCAGTTCTTCCGGCAAGTCGTCGTAAATCGCCAGTTGACCGGCATTGACGATACCCATGTCCATGCCCGCCTTGATGGCGTGGTAGAGAAACACCGCATGAATCGCTTCACGTACCGGGTTGTTACCACGGAAGGAGAACGAGACGTTGGAGACACCGCCGCTGATCATCGCATGCGGCAGACTCTCCTTGATGTCGCGGGTGGCCTCGATAAAGTCCATCGCATAGTTATTGTGTTCTTCGATACCGGTCGCCACCGCGAAGATATTGGGGTCAAAGATGATGTCTTCCGGTGGGAAATGGACTTTCTCGGTCAGCACTTCGTAGCTTCGGGTGCATATTTCGCGCTTGCGCTCGCGGGTATCGGCCTGACCGACTTCATCGAAGGCCATCACGATCACGGCGGCGCCGTAACGGCGTACCAATTTGGCCTGCTCGATAAACTTGTCTTCGCCTTCCTTGAGGCTGATCGAGTTAACGATGCCCTTGCCCTGGATACATTTCAGCCCGGCTTCAATCACTTCCCATTTGGACGAGTCAATCATCACGGGCACGCGACTGATATCAGGTTCGGCAGCCAGCAGATTGAGGAAGGTCACCATCGCCTCTTTCGAGTCGAGCATGCCTTCATCCATGTTGATATCAATGATCTGGGCGCCGTTTTCGACCTGCTGACGGGCCACTTCCAGCGCCGTGTCGTAATCGCCTTCCTTGATAAGACGGGCAAAACGGGCCGAGCCGGTGACATTGGTACGCTCACCGACATTCACAAACAGGCTGTCTTCGGTGATGTTGAGCGGCTCAAGACCACTCAGGCGACAATGATGCAGATTCTTTTTCGGCTGGCGCGGTTTGATGCCCTCAACCGCTTCGGCGATCGCCTTGATATGCGCCGGCGCGGTACCGCAGCAACCACCGACAATATTCAAAAAGCCGGATTCGGCCCATTCCTTGATCTGCGCCGCCATGACTTCAGGTGACTCGTCATATTCACCGAACTCATTAGGCAGGCCGGCGTTGGGGTGGGCACTGACGTAGGTGGTGACCACGTTGGACAGTTCTTCCACGTACTGACGCAATTGCTCGGCACCCAGGGCACAGTTCAGACCGATACTGAGCGGCTGAATATGGGCCAGCGAATTCCAGAAAGCTTCTGCGGTCTGGCCTGATAAGGTACGGCCACTGGCATCGGTAATGGTGCCGGAAATCATCACCGGCAGGTGGATGTCGTGATCTTCACAGAACTTGTCGATGGCAAACAAGGCCGCCTTGGCATTCAGCGTGTCAAATACAGTTTCCACCAGCAGCAGATCGACACCGCCATCGACCAGACCGCGAATTGACTCGGTATAGGCTTCCACCAGTTCATCGAAATCGACATTGCGATAACCGGGGTTATTCACATCGGGAGAGATACTGGCGGTGCGGTTGGTGGGACCCAGAACACCGGTGACAAAACGCGGTTTATCCGGGTTGCTGGCAGTGAACTCGTCTGCGACTTCTCTGGCAAGCTCAGCTGAGACCTTGTTCAGCTCATACACCAGATATTCCATCTGGTAGTCGGCCATCGCAATGGAAGTGCCGTTGAAGGTGTTGGTCTCGACGATATCGGCACCGGCTTCAAAATATGCGCGGTGAATATCACGGATAATATCGGGCTGGGTCAGCGACAACAGGTCGTTATTGCCTTTGACATCGCAGGGATGGTTTTCAAAGCGCTCACCACGGAAATCCATCTCTTCCAGCTGATAGCTTTGAATCAGCGTGCCCATCCCGCCATCGAGGATCAGGATTTTTTCTTCAAGCAGGGTACGGAGTTGGTGGTAAGCGGTCATTAACACGGTTTTCCTGTCAAACAGTTACACTTTGGAAAACCGTGAATTATAGCAGATAAACTGAACGATACCGTCTGCTCATGGC
>JABURN010000249.1 GCA_014762585.1 Methylophaga sp. | reverse complement strand
CTTTATGATCGGTTTTGTGGCCAATATTGTTCTATTATTGATGTGCGGTCTGACTCTGCTCTGACCGACAGGAACATCATATGGCTGAACGCTTTGATAAGATTCTGACCGACCTGAAAAACAACCGTGAATCAGGTGCGACCTCACTGGCCCTGGTCACCTTGTCGGCATTAAAAGATTATCTGGATGAACAGCCGGTGCATTCTGCCGAGAAGATCAGGACGCTATGTGATGATCTGACTGCTGCACGCCCCAGCATGATTGCACTGGGCAATGCCCTGCAGCGCTGGCAACGTCGAATTGAAGTGGCGGAAATCGATTTTAAACAGCAGTACCTGACGCAACTGGTGGCTGTGTATCAGCAACTCGCTGACGCCTCAGAGCAGGTCGCTGCACATGCTGCCAACCTGCTCAAACCCGGCATGACCGTGCTGACTCACAGCCGCAGTTCACAGGTGATGGCTTTGTTTGAGCAGGCACTGGAACAACATAAGGATTTCAAGGTGATTATCACCATCAGTGCCCCCGGCAATGAGGGTTTGCTGGTCGCTTCACAACTCAACCGGCTGGGTATTCCGGTGACGTTGATTACTGATGCAGAAATGGGGCTGGTAATGCCGGAGGTGGATATCAATCTCAGCGGCTGTGACAGCTGGCTCACTGACCATCATTTTGTGAATAAAACCGGCACCCTGCTGCAGGCACTGGCTGCTCAGCATTTCGGCAAACCATTCTGGGTGCTGGCCGACAGTTTTAAAAACAGTCATCAGACCAGTGATGAGGTCACTCTGGAAGCCATGCCGACTGACGAATTGCCGTTACCTGAGGGTGACAGGATTGCTGCAAAAAATGTCTACTTTGAGACGATTTCCACCCGGCTGGTGACCGGCCGTGTGGATGAGCATGGTTTGCAGGTGTTGCAGCCTTAGTGAGATTGTCACGGTGCTTATTAATTTGTACTTGCAAGGCTTCAAATAAGTATTCGTGATCGCGAGGCTGAAGGCTGTGGCGATCCAGGCACAGTACTCAACGCATTCGCAGACTTCAATGTGCTTGCACCTAATTCAGCACCGGACTGGATTGCTTCGTCGTACCTCCTCGCAATGACAGGCTTTTTGTTTCCCCCGTCATCGCGAGGCCGCAGGCCGCGGCGATCCAGGCCCAGTACTCAACACATTCGCAAACCTTAATGTTGGTGCACCTAATTCAACTCAGGGCTGGATTGCTTCGTCGTACCTCCTCGCAATGACGGGCCTTATGTTCATACTGTCATCGCGAGGCCCTAGGCCGTGGCGATCCAGACCCAGTGCTTAATAAAGATCACTACACAAAACGGGCAAACCAGGGCTTGGTCTTAATCGCCAGTGCCACCAGCGACAGCATCACCGGCACTTCCACCAGCACACCGACCACGGTAGCCAGCGCCGCCCCCGACTGTAAACCGAACAAACTGATAGCTACAGCCACCGCAAGTTCAAAGAAATTGGATGTTCCAATCAATGCAGCTGGTGCGGCAACATTAAACGGCACTTTCCATAAATAGGCCCAGCCATAGGCAATGGCAAAGATGCCATAGCTTTGAATCAGCAGCGGAATCGCGATCAAGACAATCACCAACGGTTTCGCCAGAATGGTCTCGGCCTGAAAACCAAAAAGCAGTACCACCGTCGCCAGCAGACCCAGAATCGACCATGGCTTCACCTTTTCCGTAAACTCAGCCACTTCATGATGATCGCTGCTTTTATCGAGCTTACGGCGTGTCAGATAACCGGCCAGCAACGGTGTCACGACATACAGTACAACAGACAGAAACAGCGTCTCCCAGGGCACAATAATTTCGGTGATACCCAACAGCAAGGCGGCAATCGGTTCAAAAGCAAACACCATAATGATGTCGTTAATCGACACCTGCACCAGCGTGTAGTTGGCATCGCCTTTGACCAGTTGGCTCCAGACGAACACCATCGCCGTACAGGGTGCTACCCCGAGGAGTATCATCCCGGCGATGTATTCTTTAGCGGTTTGAGGGTCAACCAGACCGGCAAACAGGAACTCGAAAAACAGAATCCCAAGACCGGCCATGGTGAAAGGCTTAATCAGCCAGTTCACCACCAGCGTCAGGCACAGGCCTTTGGGCTTTCTGCCGACATCCTTGAGCGAAGCAAAGTCGACATTCACCATCATCGGATAAATCATCAGCCAGATGAAGACCGCAACGGCGAGATTCACACTGGCAAATTCAAGCCGGGCAATCAGCTCAAACACTGACGGAAATAACCAGCCTAAAGCCACACCGGAAATAATCCCGAGGCCAATCCAGACCGACAGGTAGCGTTCAAAAACACCCATGGGTGAACTCGTCTCGCTCATGGCAGTTCCTGTTCGATGCGGGTTTTCAGCATATTGAAAGCTTCATCAAAAGCGGCCTCAATCTCGGCTTCGCTGCCTTCGGCTTTGGCCGGGTCCGGCGTACTCCAGTGCAGACGCTGGTAGTCTCCCTGAAATACCGGGCAAGTCTCATTGGCAGCAGCATCACAGACAGTGATCACATAATCAAAGTGCTCTCCGGCAAAATCATCCCAGGACTGGCTGCGTGGCTCGCCCGGGTCGACACCGTGACGTTTGAGGGTTTCAATCGATTTAGGGTGGACATAACCAGCCGGAAAACTGCCCGCACTGACCGCCTGATACTCCCCTTTTTTCAATTGATTAATCAGTGCCTCTGCCATCACGGAACGGCAGGAATTACCGGTACACAACACCAATACTTTTTTCATTAGCAGCAACCTGATTTGTTATTGTCTGAAGGTTCACAGCAGCTTGATGGCGCTGCCACCACCGGAATCGATACCGGCGCACAGCAGGCGCTGTCTTCTGACTCCGCTTTGCCGGAGAATAACTGGGCGTCCCCCATGGTCTGGTAGGCTTCCCAGGCGATGCCGGCCGGGTCCTGCAACCAGGTTTTATCGGATTCGGCATAACAACACACTGTCTCGCCTTCATCGTAGGTGGCGATGTCCGCCTTCTGGAGTTGCTCACGCATCGCGCTTAATTCTTTTTCATCCTCAACCTGAAAGCCCAGGTGATCGAGGCCCTGTTTGCCGCTTCGTGTTGAGATCGCAAAGTTCAGTCTGGGATCGTCGAGCATCCACTTGGCATAATCCGCCATCTGTTTGGTCGGCTCGGCACCGAACAAGGCCGAATAAAACTTCACGCCCTCGGCAATATCTTTCACGCCGACATGAATATGCATGCGTTTCATTGTTATGCCTCCTGCTTTGATGGTGGGCAGCATGCGGCTAATTCAATCACCGAGCAGCCGGTTACTTTGTCTTCTTTGATTGTGGCGACATCACCACTGCAACAGTCTTTCACCATAAAACCGATGAGCTCACGCATGGCTTCAAAGTTGGCAGAATAAATGACCGAGCGGCCCTGCTTACGTGAAGTCACGATATCGGCATTGGCAAGATGATTGAGGTGAAATGACAGTGTGTTATGCGGTGTCGCAAGTTGCTCACCAATCACGCCTGCCGCCAGTCCCTCCGGACCGGCTTCCACTAGCAGCCGAAAGGCCCGCAGACGTGTTTCCTGCGATAAGGCATCAAACACAATCAAAGCTTGTTGTAATTCCATCTGTCTATTTTCATCGACATATCGGCAATATGTCAACATTTATGGACATAATGTTCGCTGAATATCATTCAGGCAGCATGCTAAGCTGTAAAAATACAATGGATCAGCAGGAGTTAAACATGGATAAGACACTGGTAATCGGTGCCAATGGTCAGATTGGCAGACTATTGATTGGCATGATGGCGCTGGCGAACATGCCGGTAAAAGCCATGGTCAGGAACAGTGAACATGCCCAGAAACTGGAACAACTGGGGGCTGAAATTATTCTTGCCGATTTAGAGCAGCCCCTTCCTGATGACGCATTCGCCGACTGCGATAAGGTTGTCTTTACGGCAGGTTCCGGCGGCAAAACCGGCGCCGATAAGACGATTCTGATCGATCTCTGGGGCGCGGTGAAAGCTGTCGATATGGCCAAAAAGCACAATATCAAACAGTTCGTGATGGTCAGTGCCCGCGATGCCGGCGATCCGGAAAATGGCACCCCGGCCATCAAGCATTACAACATCTGCAAACATTTCGCTGACAAGCACCTGCTGGAAAGCGGCGTACCCTACACTATTCTGCGTCCCGGACGCCTTACCGATGATGCCGCAACCGGCAAAATCACGACGCAGCGCCCGAGCGATAAAGACGCCATGGTGATTACCCGCGCCGATGTGGCCGCCTGTGTGCTGCAGTGCCTCGATCACTCCGAGGCCATCAATCAGGTGGATGAAATCTACAACGGAGATATGCCGATTGCCGAGGCCTTTATCAAAGCAGTCAAAGGCCGGCTGGGTTAAGCCCGCGCTACAAAAGGAGCAGTCATGGATGAGGTGAATAAACTGGCGGTGATTATCGATGCCGATAATGCCCAGCCGGGTATCGTCAACGAGCTACTGGCTGAGATAGCTAATTATGGTATCGCCAGCGTGAAACGCATATACGGGGATTGGACTTCAGCCGGCTTGACCGGCTGGAAAAACGTTTTGCTGGAACATTCGATTCAACCCATCCAGCAATTCGCCTACACCAAGGGCAAAAATGCGACAGACAGTGCCATGATCATCGATGCCATGGATTTGCTTTATACCGGTAACTTCGATGGCTTTTGCATCGTCTCCAGCGACAGCGATTTCACTCGCCTCGCATCCCGGATTCGGGAATCCGGACTCACTGTCTATGGTTTTGGTGAGCAGAAAACGCCCTACCCCTTTGTTTCCGCTTGTGACAAGTTCATATTCACGGAAGTATTGAGGCGCGCCACGGATGAGAGTCCAGCCATTAAAGCCATTTCCAGAAATCAGTTGCGGCAGGACAGCAAATTGGTTCATTTATTGAGAAATGCCTGCGAAGCCTCATCCGATGACACCGGCTGGGCGGGACTCGGCGCTGTCGGTAGCAATATTGCCAAACAGGCTCCCGAGTTCGATCCTCGCAATTACGGCTACAAAAAACTCGGTGAACTGGTTGCAGCTACCGAGTTGTTTGAACTGGAGGAAAGACAGGCGGGTGACTCCAATGGCCGCGCCCTGTATGTCAGAGATAAACGCTGGAGTGAGA
>JABURN010000106.1 GCA_014762585.1 Methylophaga sp. | reverse complement strand
ATAAGATACCGGTCCAAAATGCCATCAGTTCCAAGTGCTGCATTTATGTTGTAGCTCGCCAGTTTGAGCCGAATCACGGTGTATCGCTTTCCTCTATGGCCTGTTTTCGATTCAACAGCATTTTCAGGCCCAGCATGACACTGAAAACCACCAATACTATGGTCACAAACAGCCCAATTTGCGCCGGGTCAGGCTCCTGAACCGTTCTGACCAGGGAATCGGCAAATACCGTGATACCCAGTATGCCGGGCAGCATCCCCAACACTGTACCGATAATGAAATCCCGTGCTTTGATGTGGGAAGCGCCGGCGACAAGATTAATGACGGCAAACGGCGCAACCGGGATGATTCTGACCGTAATCACCGCAAGGGCACCATGATGAGCCAGTCGCCGACTCAGTTTGTTGAGACTGGAACCGGCCAGCTTCTGCACACTGTTCCGCCCGAGATAATGTCCTACCCCATAGCCCAGCATCGCACTGAGCAGGGAGCCGACAAGTGAATAGACAGAACCCCAGACAGGGCCGAAGGTGAGCGCCGCGGTAACAATCAGCAAGGTCACGGGAAAAGCCAGCAGTCCGGCAATACTGAACACCGTTATCACAATCAGCGGCGTCAGTGGATATGCTTCGATCGCCTCTGCAGTGGCTTGCAGCGTTTCCGGATTCAGGTATTCACTGAGCGGTGTCCAGCGCCAGAGAGCTGTCAGCAGGATGACCGCAAGCAATACACCAACAATCTTCCACCAGTGACTGCGGGCTGATTTAGGTTGATCCACCGGAATGAACATCTGTGCCATCTGCTCAGGGTCCAGCGGCCGCTCAGGATCCACCACCGCCGAGGACGGCAGCATCTGGTTGGCGAAGTCAGCAACCTGACAGTCGAGAAGCTGCAGTGTTCTCGGCTTATCCTGACACTCATCAATCAGGCTTATCAAAGAACCCGACTGAGCCAGTGACTGTTGCAGCCTTTCCCGATCCATGTCCAGATGCTCGGATAACAGACGTTCGCGGAAGGCGCTGATTTGCTCGCGTTCTTGCTCGTTACTGGCTTCAATCACCATATCGCACTCACTGTCCAGCCCCATCGAGCGATTGCTCAGGTTTGCCGAACCAATCCGAAGCAAATTGTCGTCGATAATCGTGATCTTGCCGTGCAAGCTGATATAGCTTTCACCCAGTGCAGCATGATGCGGGTAGCAAATCCGCAGCCTTTTATGTTTGTCCGCCTCTTTCAGACGGCAGGCTACCCGGTATCGCAAAACATCCATGGTCACCTGCTCAAGCCAGCCTCCCGTCATCAGCGGTAAAACCAGAACAATATCCGGCCCGTCATGCTGCTGAAGGCTGTCAGCCAGCAAATCGGCAATTTTCCAGGAGGTGAAATACTGATTCTCAATATAAATCAGCTCTCTGGCAGCCGGGATACTATCGATAAACAGCTGCTCGACATCGCGGATTTCCTGATTCGTCTGATACTGTGGCAGCGTCCGGGCAATGCCGACATCGATATCTTCAAACCAGCTCTCAACACCCTCAGGCCAGGCCGAATCATTGCGGGAAGGAGGCGCTGTCAGTTTTTCTCCCGTGGCCCGCCACCAACGCTCACGTGCCAGTTCTGCCAATGCTCTGGCGGCATCGCCTGATACCAGCATCTGCACATCATGAAACGGCGGATAAGCCTGTTTGTCCGGATTCACTCGGCGAGGATCATCCGGAGCATGCTCAGAACTGTCCCAGCGATTCTTACCCAGATCAAAACCACCGGAAAAAGCGATATCGTCATCAACCACCACTATCTTCTGATGCTGTGAGGCGCCCAGGGGGCACTCGCCGTCGAGTTTGAAATGCAGCCTTGCCTGTGACTTCCAGACAGGCTTGTACATGGGCAGCCACTCACGTTCCATCGTATAGACCATGGCCCAGTCCCAGTTAAGTATGTAGACATTCAGCTCAGGCCGCTTTTTGAGCAATGCGCTGATGAAGGCGCCAAGCTCACTCGGCCAGCCATTGAGATCATCATCACCCCGTACCAGTCGCATGCGACTGTCGATGTCCCAGGCCAGAATGTAAACACTGTGGCGTGCCTTCTGTAATGCGCGATGAAAAGCACCAAAGTAATTTTCGCCGTCAATTAACAAGGCAACTTTGTCGGCATGCACAGTCTGCCAACAGTTTTTTCCGGGTTCTAGAATCGTCTTTTTAGTCACATCAACATCCAGTTTCGATTAACAATGAACTGAGCCAAGTGTAATGAAGCAGTTCGCAGGCAATTGATAGCAATATTGCCTGCATAAGAATTTTATTGCTGTTGCGGCAGCCAGATTGTGACTGTGGTTCCAACATCAGGTTCACTATCGATATCAATACGGCCACGGTGATGGATGACAATCTCTCTGACTATAGCCATCCCCAGACCGGTACCGGGGATCTGACCACTGTTCTCAGCCCGGTAGAAACGATCAAATATCTGTTGGAGCTCATCCTTGCTCATTCCCATGCCCTGATCTTTAATACAGAACGTAAAACCCGGTTTGCCCTCACTGGTTTCAGCGTTGACCGACAGCGCAATCGCCGTCGACTCGGGTGAATACTTGATAGCATTGCTGAGCAGATTCTGAATCACCTGCTCAATCTTATCGCCGTCGCAAATCAGTTTGAAGTTGCTGCTGGCAGAGGAGTACTGCAACTGATGATGACGTAAATCCAGCTCCATTTCCCTGAAAACATTATCCACCAGCTGCAACAAATCATGCTGAGCAAACTTGAAGCTTTCACCAGCCCGGGATTCAATTCTCGCCAGATCCAGTAAATCATCAATGATATTGGACAAGCGCCTGGTCTGGTTATGGATGATACCCAGCATCTCCGACTGTCGCTCGGCATCAAAGCGGGCTTTGATGAGTAGCTCGGTGTAACCGAAAATATTGGCAAGCGGCGTTCGCAGTTCATGCGCTGCCGTGCTCAGAAACTCGGTTTTCAACCGATCCACCTCATAAGCGTCGGTGACATCCCGAAAGTGCATAATGGAGCCGACAGTATTACTGCTATTGTCAAAGCATACTGTACGCTCAAAGACTCTTTGTGGACGCCCGTCGAGAATGAAGGTATCCAGCTGCAGTTGCCCCTGATGACTCTGACTCAGATTGAAGGCCGGTGTTAATTTCTCTGGTTTGGCACTATGTCGAACCAGCTGCTTTTCAAATTCTTCACAGGAAAATCCGGCTTCCACATCAACCAGACCGGCAAACAGTGCCTGAAAGCCCGGATTGCTCTCCATCAACTCGCCTTTTTTGTTGAAAAAGGCCATGGGATCAGGAATGACTCGGAGCATTTCCGCACGGGTAGCAGACACACCACGCAAAGTTCGGTTAATCCGGCTTATCTCAGTGATGTCGCGGAATACCCAGACCAGAAGATTACCCTGAATGGTATCAATATGTGTGCATGTCAGCGAAAACTCCTGCTCTCCTATCTTTACCATGACATCGAAGTTAACCTCTTTGAGACTAATCCGGGAAACCAGAAACTGTCGCATATTGGTATTTTCGACCACCGTTTCGAGCATGCTTATCAGCGACTGGTTGTCTTCGATTGACTGATCCATGATCCGGTTAAATACCGGATTGCTATACCGGATACGGGCAAAAGTATCGGTCACAACAATCCCCACCGGCAGCGAGCTGATTAGATCATTAAGAAACTTGTCATGGTTAGCCAGCTCTGAGGTGCGGGCTGCGACCTCCGCCCGCAATTGCTGTGGTTGCATGGCCAGCCGATAGGCTGTCATCGCAAAAATACTGGCAAAAAACAGGGTCCAGCCGAGCCACACCGGATTGATGCTCGCGACCGGTGGCGAACTGATCAGCAGTTGCCAATCCCCATCTGGCAGGTCCATATAGTGATAGAGACTCTCTACCTTATCCCCAGCCACCGCTGTCCTGAGAAAAGTCTGTTCTTTGTGGTTGGACAGCGTTCTCTTCAGCGCGATATCAAACTGGCCCAACTGCGCGAGGTTACTCTGCCGTAATACCGTATCCATGGGTGCCAGTGCTGTTATCAGCCCCCAGAAGGTCTCATCATCCGGGTTAAACACCGGATAATGGATAATCAGCATTTGTTCACCCGCAATTAATGACCAGGACTTTGAGAGTACCGGCCCCTGTGCCACGGCGCGCTGAACACTTTGACTCTCCCCTCCCTGCATCAGGTCGATTCCCACCAACCGCTGCCCTGTTGCAGGATAAACCTGACTGACCTGACCAGCTGGAGCCATAGCGATGATAACGCCGGTGCGCTGAAAAGAATGTTGCACATCGACAGCCAGTGATGAAAAAACAGCGCTGAATCTGTCCGGGCCCAACAGCTGAAACTGTGCATGAAGAATTTGCGGGATGGAGCGCAGCACATGAACTTCCCGCTCAAAGGCGGTTGCAAACAGGTGGGCCGCCTGATGCATCTGCTCCTGCTTTTGGAACCGTTCCTCATCAGCCGCATTCTTCATCAGGTAAAGCCCGGTGATCAGTACGGTGATGAAACTGAACGCGGTGATTAGTTTGGGAGTGTGCCTGTTTAAATTAACAGTCACTGTGTGCAGCTCTCATCAGTCTGAGTTTTTATTGGTATCAACGCTTACTTCGTGCTTTTCTTTTATCAATATGAGTTCGACGACAAACTATCTCTGCTGTCAAAATCAAGCTTGATATCCAGCTTTTGCATTAATTCAGAAGGGCTGAAAGGTTTGACCACGTAATCATCGGCACCCGCTTCCAGTCCCATCTGTACATCTTTTTGCTGGCCTTTAGCCGATAACATGATGATTTTGATGTGTTTCAAAGATTCATCATCACGAATCATCCGGCATAGACCCAGTCCATCCAGTTCACCCGGCATCATCACATCCAGCAGGATGATATCCGGTTGGTGTGTCCTGAGCATTTCCAGACCTGACACTGCGCTGTCTGCCTCCAGTAACTCGCACTGGCTGAACTCCAGCGTGAGACTGATCAGCATGCGTAGTTCTTTATTATCATCCACAACCAGGATTTTACGTTTCTCTGTCAAATTTCCCTCGACTCGCCAAGCGTTGTTTCCATCACTGTCTCAAAATACAACAAGCGCTGATAAGACCAAAGCTGCTCAAATCCTCCTGAAGTGCTTGTTTCATCGCGCTCAGCGATCCACTGCGACCAGTAAATG
>JABURN010000097.1 GCA_014762585.1 Methylophaga sp. | reverse complement strand
CAGCGGCCTGAGCGAAGCCAGTTAATGGCGTTGGATTTAAAAGCGCAGCTCGACGAGGGCTGTGCAGCGTTATCGATCGACCTGAGTGAAGCCCAAAAACAGCAGCTGCTCGACTATGTCGCGCTGCTGGTGAAGTGGAACAAGGTATATAACCTGACCTCGGTGCGGGACCCGGCGCAGATGCTGTCCCGCCATATTCTCGATAGTCTCTCTGTCTTACCCTATCTGGATGCCCCGACTCTGCTTGATGTCGGTACCGGCGGCGGCCTGCCGGGCATCCCGGCGGCCATCGTCCGGCCTGATTGCGCGGTCACTCTGCTTGACAGTAACTCCAAAAAGACGCGTTTCCTGCAACAGGTCAAGGCCGAACTGGGCCTGCACAATGTCACGGTTGTGCATGGCCGAGTGGAACAGGTATCTTTACCCAAATTTGCTATTATCACTGCTCGCGCCTTTGCCACGGTTGACGATATTATCAAGCTGGCTGGTCAGCACTGTGAGCAAAACGGCCGGCTGGTGCTGATGAAAGGCGTCTATCCGACCGAGGAATTGCAGTTTGACTCCAAGGCGTTCCGACTACAGGATGTGGTGTCGCTTGATGTGCCGGAGTGTGAAGGCGAGCGACATTTGGTGAGACTAATCAAAAACGAAGGTTGAGAATGGGAAACATATTCGCAGTGACCAACCAGAAGGGCGGGGTTGGCAAAACCACCACCACGGTGAATTTGGCAGCGTCACTGGCCGAGTATGGCAAAAAAGTCCTGATGATCGATCTTGACCCACAGGGTAACGCCACTACTGGTTGCGGCCTGGATAAGAACGACATTAACAACAGCAGCTATGAAGTCATCATGGCGGAAGCGCGGGCGGCCGATACCATTCTGAGTCCGGAAGGGCTGGGTTTCGATGTGATGCCCACCAACTCGGATCTCACCGCGGCAGAAGTCGAACTACTGGAAATCAAACTGCGTGAACACCGGCTGCGGATCGCGCTGGAGTCGACCCGTGAGAAATACGATTACATTCTGATTGACTGCCCGCCTTCATTGAGTATGCTAACGGTTAATGCGCTGGTCGCATCGCAGGGCATTCTGATCCCGATCCAATGCGAATACTATGCGCTGGAAGGCCTGTCATCACTGCTGCGAACCATTGAGCGGGTTAAGCAACGCGCCAATCCCCAGCTCGATATCACCGGGCTGCTGCGCACTATGTTTGATGCCCGTAACAATCTGGCCAACCAGGTCTCGCGTCAGCTGATCAATCACTTCCGCGACAAGGTATTTCATTCGATTATCCCGCGTAATGTCCGGCTGGCGGAAGCACCCAGTCACGGCATGCCGGTGCTGGCTTACGATCGTGGCTCACGGGGTTCGATTGCCTACATGGCTTTGGCCAGTGAGTTTATGCGACGAGAGAAAAAAGCGAATAGCTGATTAACAGGGTAGAGGCATGGCGACAAAAAAACGAGGACTAGGCAGAGGGCTGGACGCGCTGCTGGCAGATGTAAACCAGGAAGAAAAAGCCAACCTGGACGACAGTCTGCAGCATTTTCCTCTGGATATGATCCAGCCCGGTAAATATCAGCCTCGTGTCGACATGTCACAGGAGTCGCTGGAAGAGCTGGCCGATTCGATTCGTGCCCAGGGACTGGTACAACCGATCGTCGTGCGGCCTATTGCTGATGACAAATATGAGATCGTGGCCGGTGAGCGCCGCTGGCGCGCTTCACGTATGGCCGGCCTGGTGGAAGTGCCGGTACTGGTGCGTGATGTCTCCGATCGCAGTGCGATCGCGATGGCGCTGATCGAAAATATTCAGCGTGAAAATCTGAATCCGATGGAAGAAGCCAATGCCTTGTTCCGTCTGCGCGAAGAATTCGAGATGACGCATCAGCAGGCTGCGGAAGCAGTCGGCAAATCCCGCACCGCAGTCACCAATCTTTTGCGACTGCGTAATCTCAATGACGATGTCAAAAAACTGGTAGAAAACTGCGATCTGGAAATGGGTCATGCCCGCGCGTTGTTGGCGCTGGAAGCTGAACTGCAGAGTGAAGTTGCCGGACAGATTGTTGAAAAAGGGCTGTCGGTCAGAGAGGCTGAACAGCTTATCCGTCGGGTGCAGAATCCGAAAAAACCGGCGCAAAAACAGTCACAAGACGACCTGGAAGAGATTCAGCAGCTGGAAGACAGTATCAAGCAGAAACTGGACTCCGCTTTCAGTATCAAACACAACGCCAGCGGCAAAGGCAGACTGGTCATTAACTATCGCAACGTGGATGAATTGAAAAAACTCATCAAACGTATCAAGTAAAGACGAGAATTTCATTGACCGCTTCCGCGCGGTGTCTTTATAATGCCCTGATTTGCTTAAGGCAAATTCCACTTCCACAGGTAAAAATGGAACAGTTGGCCAGAATTGCGCCGCTAAAGCGCGTCTTAAAGTGGCAAATTGTGATGCTGGTTGCTATCGCCGTTTTTACCGCCTGGTGGGGTACTGAACCGGTCCTTGCTTCGATATATGGAGCGCTGATCGCGATTTTCAATACCTTGCTGATGTTATGGCATATCAAACGCGCCGTGATAACGGCCCGCGCGGATGCCGAGAAAAATTTGAGTAGCGCATACAGATGTGTGGCTGAACGATGGCTGGTAACGATAATGATGTTTGCCGGCGGACTGGGAGCACTGGGGCTTGAGGCCTTGCCACTGCTGCTGGCGTTCACGCTGACACAACTGATGTTGTTTTTGGGAAATACGAACCGGGCTTGAAACCGAACATGGCTAGTGAAATTACTACATCAGAATACATCAAGCATCACCTTCAGAATCTGACCTTTGGTCAGAAACAAACAGAAATTGAGCCCGGTGTCTGGGCACCAACAGGCGAATGGGGCTTTGCAATGTCCTCGGGAGAAGCCGCTAACATGGGGTTCTGGTCGATCAACGTCGACACCATGTTTATGTCGATTCTTCTCGGCGCTTTGATGATGTGGTTCTTCCGCAGCGTCGCCAAAAAAGTCTCCGCCGGCATCCCCACCGCCACACAAAATTTTGCAGAAATGATCATCGACTTCATCGATGACACCGTGAGAGGTTCCTTCTCCGGTGGTAAAAACAACCTTGTAGCTCCCTTAGCCCTGACCATCTTTGTCTGGGTCTTCCTGATGAACCTGATGGACCTGATTCCGGTCGACGTCATTCCACAAATCGTGATGCAGTCTGCGGGCGCGATTTTCGGTGTTGATCCGCATCATGTCTATTTCAAAATCGTCCCGACTACCGATCCGAATGCGACACTCGGTATGGCGATTTTCGTGTTCATGCTGATGCTGTACTACAGCTTCAAGATCAAAGGCACGGGCGGCTTTATCGGCGAACTGACGCTGCAACCATTCGGTAAATGGGCGCTGCCTATCAATACCGTGCTGGAAACCGTCACGCTGCTTTCAAAACCTTTCTCACTGGGCCTTCGTCTGTTCGGTAACATGTACGCCGGTGAGATGGTCTTTATCCTGATCGCGACCATGTATGGTGCCGGTCTGGTTATGGGTTCTTTTGCCGGTCTGTTGCAGATTGGCTGGGCGATTTTCCATATTCTGATTATCACGCTGCAAGCATTCATCTTCATGGTGCTGACAACGGTTTATCTGGATATGGCACATCAAGAACATCACTGATGTTTGTTGGGTTTTAACTTTTTATTTTTAGTCTTTACTTTTTGTAGGAGAAAAAAATGGATATGGGTTTAGTTTACATTGCTGGTGCTCTGATGATCGGCCTGGGCGCACTGGGTGCGGCTATCGGTGTTGGTCTGCTGGGCGGTCGTTTCCTGGAAGCTGCAGCTCGTCAACCTGAACTGGTTCCAATGCTGCGTACTCAATTCTTCCTGGTTGCGGGTCTGGTTGACGCGGTACCTATGATCGCAGTTGGTTTGGCTATGTACGTACTGTTCGCGGTGGCTGGTTAATATTATTCCGTCCCCCATTGCGGTAAACATAGAGGTACAGGCATGAATATCAATGCAACCATCATAGGCCAGATTATCGCTTTCGCGGTTTTCGTCGCCTTCTGCATGAAATATGTATGGCCACCTATCATGCAAGCGCTGGAAGAGCGCAAAAAGAAAATTGCCGATGGTCTGGCTGCTGCAGAACGTGGTCGTCACGAGCAGGAACTGGCGGAAAAGCGTGCACAACAAGTGATCCACGAAGCCAAAGAGCAAGCGAGCGAAATCGTTTCTCAGGCGCAAAAGCGTGGTAACGAAATTGTGGACGAGTCCAAGAGCAATGCCCGTGTTGAAGGAGAGCGAATCCTGAACTCTGCCAAGGCAGAGATTGATCAGGAAGCAAACCGTGCCCGCGACGAGCTGAAAGCTCAGGTCGGCGGTATTGCACTGGCTGGTGCCAGCAAAATTCTTGGCCGTGAAATTGATGAAAAGGCCCACACCGATTTGCTCGACGAATTGGTTAGCCGAATCTAGAGGAATTTAGGATGGCAGAAGCAATAACCATCGCTCGTCCCTATGCCAACGCGGTCTTTGCGATCGCGCAGGAAAAAGGCGAGTTGAAGGCGTGGTCTGACCTGCTTGCGGTTCTGGCGCAATGCGTTGCCGAACCAGAAATGCAATCCATAATCACTAGCCCGGCAGTAAGTGACGAGCAGGCTGTTCAGGTGCTGGCAGATATCGCCGGTGACCTGATGACAGCCGATGCCAAAAACTTCCTGTTGTTGCTGGCAGAAAACAACCGTCTGTTGCTTTTGACAGACATTACCGTTCTCTTCGAAGCACTCCGTGCAGAAGCAGAAAAATCGATGACAGCCGATGTGATTTCGGCGCGTGAGCTGACTCAGGAACAGGCAGACAAAATTTCTGCCGCGCTGAAACAGCGTCTGGGTCGTGATGTCACGCTCAACACCAGCATCGATGAAAGCCTGCTTGGCGGTGCAATCATTCGTGCAGGAGACCTGGTAATCGATGGTTCTGCCTTGGGTAAACTGAACAGACTGGCCAACGCTATTACATAAGCGGCCCGTTATAGAGGAAACAGAGATGCAACTGAATTCAGCAGAAATCAGTGACCTGATCAAAAAGCGTATCGAAAGCTTTGAAGGGGCCACTGAAGCGCGCACAGAAGGTACCGTAGTCGGTGTAACCGACGGTATCGTCCGTATTCACGGCGTAGCCGATGTCATGTCAGGGGAAATGCTGGAATT
>JABURN010000031.1 GCA_014762585.1 Methylophaga sp. | reverse complement strand
GGGGGGGAGAAAAGAGTGGACATGTGAAGAGGGGGGTGATGAGGATTTGGCGGGCCGGCGTAATGACCGTGAGGGGGAGCGAATGGACCGGTGCGCCGGGAAAGCCGGGGCTCGGGAGGAGGTGATGCGCAGCAAAAAGTTTTCCAGGCCCGAAGGGTATGAGCTGGTTTTAAGCTGGCAGGAACTGGCAAGCCGCACCGACACTGAAGCCAAACTGTCTCAACTATGCAGCTGGGTGATGCAGGCAGAACGCGCCGGTCATCGCTATGGGCTGCAGTTGCCGGGTAACCGGATCGAAGCGGGCAACGGACCGCAGCATCAGCATCTTTGTCTTAAAACTTTGGCTTTATATCATGGCTAAAGCAGATACCTCACCTGATCATCACGCGATCAATCAACTGATCATCGCCCTGTTCATTGGCGCGCTGCCACACTTCGTATATCAGCCTTTCTGGGTCGGACTTGCCTTTGTGCTGATGATCAGCTGGCGCCTGCTTCACAGCTATCGTGGCTGGCCCTTGCCGGCTGCCAGCCGCTGGCTGAAAGTGCTGCACAATGGCACAGCGGCTTTGATGATTGTGCTGATTTTCGGTCAGTTTGGTCTCACCATCGGCCGTGATGCCGGCGCGGCTCTTCTAACTATCATGCTGGCTTTTAAGGTGGTCGAGATCCGCTCACTGCGGGATTACTATCTCAGCTGTTTTCTCGGCTTCTTCCTGGTCATCACCAATTTTTTCTACAGCCAGAGCATGCTGATGGTAGTGCTGATGATGCTGGTTGTCGTGCTTTTGACCAGTTGTCTGATCAGCGTCAACAGTGAGTCCTCGGCGCTGCCGATAAAACGGCGTTTGAAACTATCAGTACAGATGGTGCTACAGGCGGTACCGGTGATGCTGATTCTATTTGTGCTGTTTCCCCGCATTTCTGGCCCTATCTGGGGTTTGCCACAGGATACCGGTACTGCCACCACAACAACCATGACAGAACAGATTACCCTGGGGGAACTCCCAACCCAGACCGGCACCACCGGTATGAGTGAAGAAATCCAGATGGGTAAAATCAGTCAGTTGATTCAGTCTGATGAGATTGCTTTCCGGGTCGAGTTTGAAAACGATGTCCTGCCACCGGCTTCAGCCAGATACTGGCGTGGCCCGGTGTTATGGCAGACCAATGGAACTGTCTGGTCACCGCTGCCTGAATCTGAACGCAGTCGGGCCGCACCGCAGATAGGGGTGCGCGGTGAAGCCTATCAGTACACGATGACGCTGGAACCGCACAACAAGCGCTGGTTGTTTGCACTGGATTTACCCACTGAAAAACCGGCCGTTGTCCCTGCTTATATGACCAGCGATGCCGAGTTGCACAGCCAGAAACGAATTAAAAACCGTGCTCAGTATTCACTGGAGTCGCATACCGACTACCAGCTCAATCCCGGCGGCGATCCCAATTTATGGGCGGCCTTGCAACTGCCTGAGGGGAAACATCCACGTACCCGCCAACTGGCCAGTGAATGGATCCAAGCCAGTGAGGGGCCGGAACAATATATTGACCGGGTACTGCAATTCTTTAATCAGCAAAACTTTGTTTACTCGCTGTCGCCGCCGATATTGCAGGGCGACACCGTGGATCAGTTTCTGTTCGAAACCCGGGAAGGCTTCTGCGAGCATTATGCAGCCAGTTTCACTATTTTGATGCGGGCAGCAGAGATCCCGGCCCGTATCGTCACTGGCTATCAGGGCGGTGAGGTCAACCCGGTGGATAATGTGCTGACAGTCAGGCAGCGAGATGCCCACGCCTGGAGTGAAGTCTGGCTACCGGAGCGAGGCTGGGTGCGCATCGATCCCACCTCCGCGGTATCGAGCCAGCGTGTAGAAGAGGGTATGTCGAATATCCTGCCTTCGGAACGCACTTCTCCAAGGCTTATCGCCAGAAATGACACTCTGGTTGAGGTCTGGCGGGATCTTCAGAACAACTGGAATGCGCTCAACACTGCCTGGGATATCTGGATTGTCGGTTACGGTCCACAGATCCAGAAAACCTTCCTGTCGCGACTCGGCATGGATAACCCGGACTGGCGCAAAATGGCGGTTATTCTCACCTTGCTGCTGGCCCTGACCGGTATCGTGATGTTGCTGCTGTCCTATTACCGCCGGGCACATCCCGATCCGGTTGTCCGTTTGTATTCGCTTTTCTGTCATAAGCTGGCGCGATTGGGGCTCAATAAAAGCGAGCATGAAGGTCCGCTGGACTTTGCCGCCCGTGCGCAAAATCATCTGCCACAATACCAGCAGCAGATTGAATCCATCACCCGGCTCTATACCCAACTGCGTTATCGCCATGCCAGTGATGCCTTGCTGTCTGAGCTGGAACTGCAAATCAAACAGTTCCAGCCCCGCAAATAACCGCAACGCCTCAGCTTTGCCAAATCCGCTGATTAACAGGAAAATATGCAGCGATTCAGATGCTTTGAGGTTTTTTAATGGCACATTCCAATCCGCTGTTTGAGCGCACTCATATCCTGATCGGGGATGAGGGTATCGAGAGACTGCAGCAATCGCACATTTTTCTGGCCGGTATGGGCGGCGTCGGTTCCTTCACCGCTGAAGCGCTGGCGCGGATGGGTGTCGGCAAAATGACCCTGGTTGATCACGATGTGGTCTCCGGTTCCAATATGAACCGGCAACTGGTGGCACTGAAATCCACCGTTGGGGTTCTCAAGGCTGACGTCATGGCGAACCGGATTAAAGATATCAACCCTGACTGTGAAGTCGAACTCATTACCGAGTTTCTGACGCCTGACACGATTCCAGACATCTTAGGCCGCGGCTATGATGTGGTGATCGATGCCATCGACAGTCTCAGCAGTAAAAGTGCGTTGCTGGAAACCGCCTGGCGCAATGAGATGACGGTGTTTGCCAGTATGGGCGCCGGTGGCAAGCTGGATCCAACTCAGGTGCGTACAGCCGATCTGATGGACACCAGCATGTGTAAACTGGCCAAACATCTGCGTGCCCAACTGCGTAAACGCGGTGTAGGCCGGGGTATTCAGACCGTTTTTTCTACCGAGTCCCCACTGCCGCCACTGCCACCGGAACCAGTAAGTCGCGGGCGAGCCCGTGCTGTCAACGGCACTGTCAGCTATATGCCGTCTATCTTCGGCCTGACCCTGGCCGGGATGGTGATTAATCATATTGTCGGTGATGCCCGGCGTGTCTGATCCCACGGATGTCATCAACTGTGATTCGGCCATGCGCCAGCATCTGCATCATCTGCTGAGCCGCTACGGAATCCAGATTATTGATGTCTCCACGAATGAGGCGATTCCCGGCAGTTTTTTCGGCGAACGCGAAGCCGGCCTGATCGGCAATAAACTGTATTTACGAGACGACACGCCGGTGCATTCAGCCCTGCACGAAGCCGGTCACTATATCTGCATGGACCCCGAGCGTCGTGCCGCACTGAATACTGATGCCGAAGGCGATTACGATGAAGAAAACGGCGTCTGTTTTCTGCAGATTCTGCTCGCCGGCTATATCGACAGACTGGGTCGTGCCCGTATGCTCCGTGATATGGATCGCTGGGGATATACCTTTCGCCTGGGCAGTGCCAAAGCCTGGTTTGAGCACGATGCCGAGGATGCCCGCGAGTGGCTGATTGAGCACGGTATTATTCATCCTTCACTTGAACCCACATGGCAGCTTCGCTCAACCTAGCCAGGATGAAGCCAGTACCGAAATCCAGTATGCTAGCCAGCATATTCCAAGTTAAACAAGCTTTTCAGGAGACCTTATGAGCGACAGCATTTCCTCACCGGTGACTGCCCTTTTGTCCGATCAGGGAATTGATTATGAAGTCATTGAAATTCCCTTAACCGAAGACAAGAAACCCATTCGTAATCTGGAAGAACTGCTGCGTAACAAAGGTCATGATCCCAACTCTGTGGTTCGCAGCCTGCTGTTCAAAACCGGCTCTGACACCTATGTTCTGCTCGCTGTGGCCGGCGGTGGTCGGGCGGACTGGGGCACGCTGCGTAAGCATCTGGATGAGAAAAAACTGCGGATGGCCGAGTTTGATGAAGTGCCTGAGGCGACCGGTTACGTGGTAGGTGCCGTGCCACCCGTCGCCTTACCGGAAGAAATTAAAGTCCTGCTCGATAACAGTGTCGATGACTTCGACAATGTCGTGATTGGTAGCGGCGTGCTCGGTTATGCGCTGGGCCTGAAGGCCGCCGACCTGAAAAAGGTCATGAGTGATGTAGCTCAAGGTCAGTTTGTCAAAGCCTGATACGTTCTGAACTAACGATCAGCTCTGCCAGTCTGAACTGTACTCCTGCCTGCTTGAGGTGGTCGTTATGTCTCTCAGACACATCGCTCATTTACACACAGTCGTACCAGCTCTGCTAATCCTGGCATTGTCCGCAGCCCCGCTACAGGCCAGGGACGATGCCATCCGGCTGGGAACTGGCGATAGCGGCAAACAGACCAGCCGCCTGGGTACATTGGATTCATCTGACAGATCCGGCTCCAGGCAACAGTGGCGAGGTGACGGCCATCATTCTCACGGTATCAGTCACGGAGACCATCACTCCTACGGCATCAGTGGCAGGCCGGACAAAAAACTGAGCCCTAAACCGGACAAATATCATCACAAGCCCCGCCATCATGATCGTCAGGACTATGGCGGCATCAAAGGCCATATTTCCTTTGGCTACAGTGACTCACACGAGCGATATCACCACCGGTATGATGCCATCCCCTACTCCGGTTATCGTTACCGCGATCATCAGGACACCAGGGTCATTGTTGCGCCCGGTTATTATCAAGAACGCAATAACCTCAATAGCGCACCAGCGATAACCGGCTATCGCTCACCGCAACAAACTGATGACAACAGCTACGATTCCACCGTCGATCCGTGGTCCGCGCTTGCCGAGTATCAGATCAATACCGCCAGATACGCCTTTGAGGCGCAGGTTCAGAGCTCACCTCATTCTGCGCTGCCCCGTGTCGGCCTGGCATTGAGCACCGCACTCGCCGGTGATTTGAATGCCGGGGTATTTGCAATGGAAGACGCACTGCGCTCCGACACTTCCGACCTGCGTTATTTTCAAGCCAATGAGTCTTTGCAGTTGGTGATAGAAGAGCTGCTGCTGGATTATGAGGGCGAGCCATTGATGACCGCTTCCCTGCATTACCTGAACCGGGACTATCTTGCGGCAGAGCGTGC
>JABURN010000181.1 GCA_014762585.1 Methylophaga sp. | reverse complement strand
GCTGCTGGGCGATACTCATGGTGCGCTGGGCACCGAAACCGAGTTTGCGCGAGGCTTCCTGTTGCAGGGTCGAGGTGGTAAACGGCGCAGCCGGATTACGGCGACGCTGTTTCTTCTCGACGTTTGTCACCAGCAGTTTGCCTTCAGCCGCTTTATCGAGCTTGCTGACCACATCGGAAGACTGTTTTTCGTTGTCGATACTGAACTGGCTCAGTTTCTCACCGGCAAAATGAGTCAGCTTGGCCTGAAAATCCTTATCCTCAGCAGCCGCATCGGCTTCAATCGTCCAGTACTCTCTGGGTTTGAAGGCTTCAATCTCGAGTTCACGCTCGACGATCATCCTCAATGCCGGACTCTGAACCCGACCGGCTGACAGACCACGACGGACTTTTTTCCACAGCAGTGGCGACAGGGTGAAACCGACCAGATAATCCAGTGCCCGTCTTGCCTGCTGGGCGTTAACCAGATCCATCGACAGTTCCCGTGGATGAGCCACGGCGTCATTCACTGCCTGCTTGGTGATCTCATGGAATACAACACGATGGGTTTCTTTATCTTTCAGGGCACCACGCTTTTTCAAGAGTTCGTACAGGTGCCATGAAATCGCTTCCCCCTCGCGATCCGGATCCGTCGCGAGATAGAGGGCATCGGCTTTTTTCATTGCCTTGGCGATAGCATCTACATGCTTGCTGTTGCGATCAATAACCTGGTATTTCATCGCAAAGTTATTCGCCGGATCGACCGCCCCTTCCTTCGGTAACAAGTCTCGGACATGGCCATAAGAAGCCAGCACCTCGACATCTTTCCCCAGGTATTTTTTGATGGTCTTCGCCTTGGCTGGCGATTCGACGATAACTAGTTTCTTTCCCATATTCACCCGTGCTCGTGCAAGCTTATATTCCTGCCTCATTGCTGCTCATTGTGTTAGCAGCACATAAAACAAAGCCCGCTGGTACGCGGGCAGAGTAACTTATTTCTTTGTGTGGTGCCGTGTTAATGGATAACCGCCTCCATGTCCTCAAATACCAGATCTTCCATCCAGGCGAAGGCCACTTCCCTGCCCGGCTGATAAAACAGCACCATCAGTACAACCCATTTGAGCTGGTCCAGGTCGATTTCTTCGGTTTCCAGTGCCAGCACCCGCTCTATTACCACTTCGCGAGTTTCGACATCAAGAACGCCGACCTGTTCCAGAAACAGCAGATAACCCCGGCATTCCACATCCAGGCGTTCGACTTCCTTATCACTGAAAACACGCATGCTGGCATCACGGTTCAGCGGCCGTTCGCCGACGACGGTCATGTTTTCCAGCCATTCCAGGGCTTTGTGAATTTCCAGTTCCTGGAAGCCAACGCGTTCCAGTTCCAGTTCCAGCGTGTCTTTGTCGGGTTTTTGGCTCTCTTCGGTGTCGATGTAGTTCTCAAACAGGTACAACAACACATCAAGGATATTTTCTTTCATTCTATTCTCTATTGAAGGAGGGACTGGTTTGTTACAAACCCGTTCGCACGTATCGTCCGCCCGGCAATGACGCTACCTCGCCTTCTAATTCCAGTAATAACAGCATGGATGAAACCGCATCGGCCGTCAATCCACTGTTTTCTATCAGCTTGTCTATAGGAATGGGGTCAAATCCCAGATGTTCAAATAAAATCCGGTAATCACCGTCTTTTTCATGTGAAGGAGATTCCGCTTGTGCCATTTCTGTTTCGGGTGCACTGACCCCGGCCAGTGCGCCAAGCTCTTCCAGAATATCGTCGGCCGTTTCCACCAGCTTGGCGCCTTCGCGGATGAGCTGATGACAGCCCCGAGACAGCGGGTTGTGAATCGAGCCGGGAATGGCAAACACCTCCCGCGCCTGCTCCATCGCCATTCTGGCAGTAATGAGTGAACCGCTCTTGAGCGCTGCCTCCACAATCAGGGTACCCAGTGAGAGGCCGCTGATAATGCGGTTACGCCTTGGGAACAATTCCGGGCGCGGTGAGGTGCCCAGTGGATACTCGGACACAATCGCACCCTTTTCTACTATCTGATGTGCCAGCTCACGGTGCTGGGCAGGATAAACCCGGTCCAGACCAGTGGCGACTACCGCAATGGTTTTACCGCCACCTGCCAGCGCCCCCTGGTGCGCGGCGCCATCAATCCCGCTGGCCAGTCCGGAAGTGATTGTCAGGCCACCTGAAGCCAGGTAACGGGAAAATTCATAAGCGGTGTTTCGACCTGACGGAGAAGGACTCCGGCTACCAACAATGGCCAGTTGCCACTGGCTCAATAAAGCCACATCACCCTGCACGTAAAGCAGCACCGGTGGGTCGGAAATTTCCCTGAGTAAAGGCGGATATCGGCTGTCCTCGATGGTGATCAGATGGCGGTGCTCATGATCAAGCCAGGCCATATCAGCTTCAACCTGCTGCCAGTCCGGGTCACGCAGTCCATCGAGGACTTTGTCACTGATGCCATCGATCTTGCCGGGCTGACGCAGAATCTGCTGTGGACTGCCGTATTGCGCAAGCAACCTGGCAAAAGTGACCGGCCCCAGACCCGGCACGCGCTGCAGGGCAATCCAACAAGCGAGCGCGTCCTGCTTGTCGGTGTTTTTCAACTCAACACCTCAGGGTGCGCTTTTGACCTTATCCAGCAGGTGAATAGCGCGGGTTGCTTTCATGACGATGGCATAACTGACTTTTTCATAAGTCTTGAACACCATGGCTTCACCGGCATGCTCATCCGGTAGGGTGACCACATCGTCCGGCTGCTGAGTGACTTGATCACGAACCGTATCACCAGCCTGAAAGACAGAGAGCACATGACCGGTTTCCAGACCGTCACGAACGCCCAGGTTAATCACCACGATCTGGTACTGACCAACCTGTGATACGCCATCAAACACCGAAATAATCCGGCCATTCATCGCCTCAGCCGGTGAACGCGGAATAAAGTTGAGGTCGTAGTCATCTTCTTCGACTTCCAGCAGACGATCACCGATCTGAACTTCACGGTTGGTGTAAGTGAGGTCAACTTTGGCCGGATCGCCCGGGGTCACCACGGTGGCATCGCCGGTATAAATGGCTTCGTAGCCGAGGATTTCATCTGTTTCAGGATCGGTATAAACCTTGCCGCCACGGAAAACGCTGTAATCGTTGACGTCATCGTTCTGAACACCGCGGGCGTAGACATAATCGCCGGAACCGGAGATCAGACGTTCATCGGCGCTGGCTACCACGTAAGGCGCATTGTCCAGCACTTCAGCTCCCACCACCTTGGGTTTGCTCAAGAAGGGTCCGATGGCTGACAGAGGGATCGTCGGAATCGGTTTATCCAGCAGGGTTTCTCGCACTTGCGGTGACAGTTTCACGGTACGCTGGCCACGATTCAGTTCCAGCATCGGCCGACCATCACGCCAGACTAGAGAAAGTTCATCGCCGGGATAGATCAGATGCGGGTTTTCTATCTGCGGGTTGACATACCAGATATCCGGCCAGTGCCAGGGGTACTTGAGGAACATGCCGGAAATATCCCACAGCGTGTCGCCTTTTTTAACCACGTAGCGTTGTGGGTGATCAGGGTTAAGTTCGACATCGTTTGCTATCAGCGGCAGGCTTATGAATACAAAAAACAGGCTTAAAACAATGCGTCGTATCATCGAGCTATCCTCATGGCATGAACGTTACCCTGATCCATTATTTGAGTAACAACAATCATAGTGTGTTATAAGCGTAGACAGTAATCAAGCAATTAGGCAACTTTAGGCTATTTGCGCGGTCCATCAGCGAGGTCTGTTTGGCTGCACTTGTTTCGGTTTTTACCACGGAGTGAGAGATGAAAGCGTTAACCTTAACTTTGCTGGGCTTTGCCACCCTGTTTTCCGCCTCAGCCACCATGGCCGCAGGCGACCCCCAGGCAGGTAAGGCCAAATCTGCCGTTTGCGCCAGCTGCCACGGTGCCGATGGCATTGCCTTGATGCCGAGCTATCCGAATCTTGCCGGCCAGAATGAAGAGTACCTTGTCTCTGCGCTGAAAGCCTATCGCAGCAAAGAGCGCCAGGGTGGCAATGCTGCTTTGATGCATGCCATGGCAGCGAATCTGTCGGATGAAGACATCGCTAACCTGGCTGCATATTACGCCAGTCTTAAGTAGTCAGTTCTCTGACTGTCTGCATCAATGGCGGCCTCGGCCGCCTTTTTGTTGGGGCTTTATTTTCCAACTCGCCGCCACCAGATTAAAATAGAGGAATTGACACAGTGTTCTGATCAACAGAGCAGATACAGGTACCAACATGGCTATTTTGAATATTTTGCATTATCCCGATCCCCGCCTGCGCAACAAGGCGTTGCCGGTTGAAGCGGTGACAGACGACATCCGTCAGCTCGCAGATGACATGCTTGAAACCATGTATGAAGCGCCGGGCATCGGCCTGGCGGCGATTCAGGTCAACGTGCAGAAGCGACTGATTGTGATCGACATCTCCGAGGACAAAAGCGATCCTTTGATTCTGATTAACCCTGAAGTGATTGCCGCTGAGGGTGAACGCGAATTTGAAGAGGGTTGTCTTTCAGTGCCGGAAGCCTATGAAGCAGTAACCCGCGCCGATCGCATCAAAGTCAAAGCGATCAACCGTGACGGCGACAACATGGAATTCGATGCCGAGGGTTTGCTTGCCACCTGCATTCAGCATGAAATCGATCACCTGGACGGCAAGCTGTTTGTCGATTACCTCAGCAACCTGAAACGCCAGCGGATCCGGAAAAAACTGGAAAAGCACCAGAAACAAAAACTATAAGGACACACCACCAAGCATGAGGATACTTTTTGCCGGTACGCCGGATTTTGCTGCTGAGTGCTTAAAAGCACTACTGAACAGTGAACATGAAATCTGTGCCGTTTATACCCAGCCTGATCGCCCTGCCGGCCGCGGCCGTAAACTGACGCCCAGTCCAGTCAAGCAACTGGCACTGGAGCATGATATTCCGGTTGAACAACCGCTTGATTTCAAATCCGAAGACAGCCTGCAAACCCTCGCCGCTTACGAAGCCGATTTAATGGTGGTGGTTGCCTACGGTCTGCTCCTGCCGCAAAAGGTGCTCGATACCCCCAAACTCGGCTGTATCAATGTACATGCCTCACTGTTGCCGCGCTGGCGCGGTGCTGCACCCATCCAGCGAGCAATTCTGGCCGGCGATACAGAAAGCGGTGTCGGCATTATGAAGATGGAAGCCGGACTCGATACAGGGCCGGTACTGCTGGAAGCCCGCTGCCCTA
>JABURN010000230.1 GCA_014762585.1 Methylophaga sp. | reverse complement strand
CGGCCACCTCGGGCAGTTGTTTGAGGGTCTGGTTCGTGTCCGCAATCTGCTGCTCCAGAGAGCGCAGTTCACGGTTGAGTTCGGATACCTTGCGGCTCTGTTCCTTGAGCTGAGCATACATCTCCTCGCGACTGGCTTTTTTCTGACTCAGATCGGCGCTGAGATCCTCGATTTCATCGCGGACAGAATCCAGCCGCTGTGCTGAATCGCCACCGGCCTCCAGGCCGGCGGCAAATAACAGCAGAAAACAGGCCGGTGCGAGATGTTTCAGCACAGGCTTCAGGGTTTGGCCTCAATCAGCAGATGTTTGCTCATTTCTTCCGGTATCGGCAGATCCATCAGCGACAGCATGGTCGGTGCGATATCAGACAAAGTGCCGTGTTCGTGGCAAATGGCATCACGACCGGCGAACAGCAGTGGTACCACGTTGTTGGTGTGAGCTGTATGTGCCTGACCGGTTTCATGGTTGACCATGCGTTCAGCATTGCCGTGGTCGGCGGTCACAATCATTTCACCGCCAACCGATTTCAAGGCACTCCAGACTTTGCCCAGGCTGTTGTCCAGGGCTTCCACCGCTTTGACAGCCGCTTCGAAATTACCGGTGTGGCCGACCATGTCGGCATTGGCGAAGTTACAGATAATCACATCGTATTTCTCAGAGTGGATCGCTTCAGCCAGTTTGTCAGCGACTTCGGGCGCACTCATTTCCGGCTGCTGGTCATAGGTATCGACCTTGGGGGACGGAATCAGAATCCGGTCTTCCCCTTCAAACGGGTTTTCCAGGCCGCCATTGAAGAAGAAAGTGACATGAGCGTATTTTTCAGTCTCGGCGATACGCAGTTGTTTGAGGCCCAGCGATGACAGATAGGCACCCAGGATGTTTTTCATCTTCTCGTTGGGGAAGGCAATCGGCGAGCTGTAGTCTTTTTTGTATTCCGTCAGCGTGACGTATTCAGCCAGCTTGATCTCGCGTGGGCGGACAAAGCCATCAAAATCCGCTTTGATGAAACACTCGGTGATTTCGCGGGCACGGTCGGCACGGAAGTTCATGAAGACAATACTGTCGCCGTCCTCAATCCGGACCGGTTCACCAATAGTGGTGGCTTTGACAAACTCATCGGTTTCCTCACGGGCGTAGGCCATTTCCAGAGCCTGGCTAGCGGTCTCGGCCTGAAACTCGCCCTCGCCTTCTGCCACCAGTCGGTAAGCCGCTTCCACCCGGTTCCAGCGTTTGTCTCGGTCCATGGCGTAATAGCGGCCGATCATGCTGGCGAGACGGCCCCGGCCCTGTTCAGCAAAAACCGCTTCGAGTTTGTCGATGGACGCCTGGGCACTTTTCGGCGGCGTGTCACGGCCGTCAAGGAAGGCATGCACATAGACATGACGGGCGCCGCGATCGACAGCCAGTTTCACCATCGCGTGAATATGCTCTTCATGGCTGTGCACACCACCGTCAGAGAGCAGGCCGAAAATATGCACCGCCTTGTCATGCTCAACGGCTTTATCGACGGCGCCGGCAAGGACAGGATTGTGAAAGAAGGCACCATCCTCAATGGCTTTACTGATGCGGGTAAATTCCTGATAGACCACCCGGCCTGCACCCAGGTTGAGGTGGCCGACTTCGGAGTTACCCATTTGATCACCGGGCAAACCGACACCCTGGCCGGAAGCGTTGATTAAGGTGTGGGGATAATCCTGCCACAACTGATCCCAGACCGGTGTGTTGGCGGCCAGAATGGCATTGTTGTCCGGGTCTTCACTGTAGCCCCAGCCATCCATAATGATAAGCGCTAATGGTCGGTGTTTGCGTGTCATTGAAAAAATCCTTGAAACGATGTGTGGTCGGGCTCTCTCACGGCTGACCTGTGTCTTTATATATAATTCGACGTAGCAGCCGTGTATTATATGGGCTTTTGTGATGAAATACAGTCACAGGTAACAGCGGAAAATATCGTGGCACAAGCCGGAAACCTCGACCTCATCGCGTTCGACAACGATATCGAACGGGCAGCATTTGCGCTCAAAGCCATGTCGCACCCCCTGCGACTGAAGATTTTATGCGCGGTGGGTGAGAAAGAGCTGTCGGTGCAGGATATTGTCGACTGTGTGGGCACCACACAAAGTAATGTGTCCCAGCATCTGGCCAAGCTGCGGGACAAGGAAATACTGGCTTCGCGCCGTGATGCCAACCGCATTTATTACCGGGTGAATGATGAACGCACGTTACGTCTGATTGAGATGATGCGTGATGTTTTCTGCTCGGCAAAGCAACATTAATTCAGCGTATTTAGTAGGGGTAAAATGGAAAACTTGGGTGAGTTTATTGTTAATCACTGGATTCTGGTCACCGCATTTGTTGTGCTGGCATGGCTGGTATTTTCCGACTCAATAAACCGCAAGTTAAGCGGCCTGCAGATGCTGGGCCCAAACCAGGCAGTGCGTCTGGTCAATCAGCACAAAGGTTCTTTTGTCGATGTCCGTGACAAGGCGGAGTTTGAGAAAGAGCATATTGCTGATTCCATCAACCTGCCCCTGTCTGAACTGACCGACAAGGCCGGTGAGCTGAAAAATAAAGCGCAGCCGGTGGTGGTTGTCTGTGCCAGCGGTCAGCGTTCACGCAGTGCAGTCAAGCAACTGCGTCGTCAGGGCTTTGAACAAGTCTATGTTTTATCCGGCGGTCTGCATGCCTGGAAAGAGGCCAAGCTGCCGCTGTTCAGTTAATCCGAACATAAGCAGGGTGTTATTGTGGCTAATGTAATCGTATATTCTTCCGCTCATTGTCCTTATTGCGTCATGGCCAAGCAGTTGCTGGACCGCAAAGGCGTTGATTATGAAGAAATCCGCGTTGATCTGGATCCGTCCCGTCGCGAGGAAATGATGCAGAAAAGCCGGCAACGCACCGTGCCCCAGATTTTCATTAATAATAAAGCTATAGGCGGTTATACCGACCTGCTGGCGATTGATCGCGCCAACAAGCTGGATAGCCTCCTGGCACAATCGTAGAGAAGGAAGAAAGATGGCTGAAGAAAACGCAACAGCAACGGGTGAAGAGCAGCAAAAACCACGCTTTGTCATCCAGAAGGTATACACCAAAGACGTCTCATTTGAGTCGCCTAACTCACCGGATATTTTCCGTGATGAATGGCGTCCCAAGCTCGACCTGCAACTGGGTAACGACTACAAACGCATCGATGATGACAATCACGAAGTCATTCTGACCGTGATGGTCACTGCCAAGGTCGATGATAAAGTCGCTTTCCTGGTTGAAGTCAAACAGGCCGGTATCTTTACCCTGACCGGATACAGCAATGAAGAAATGGGTCCGCTGCTGGGCAGCTACTGCCCGAACACGCTGTTCCCGTTTGTGCGTGAAGTGGTGTCGGATCTCGTCACCAAAGGCGGCTTCCCGCAGCTGGTACTGGCGCCGGTTAACTTCGATGCCATGTATCTGCACAACAAAGAAAGAGCGCAACAAGCCGCTAAACAGGCGCAGTCTGAAGCGACTCACTGATAACAGGACGGCACGTGGCTGAAAAGCTTTTACCGACGCTGGTTATCGGTGCCGGTGCCTGGGGAACCGCACTGGCCATTGCCATTGCCCGTAAAGGTCATGATGTGCGTTTGTGGGCGCGTGACCCCGAGCAAATCAAACTGATGCAGTCCAGTCGCACTAATACACGCTACCTGCCCGATATCCGCTTTCCCGATCCGTTGACTTTGACTGCGGATCTGGAAAGTTCGGTGCGTGAAGCTCGTCATGTATTGATTTCGGTGCCCAGCAAGTCTTTTGTCGACATGCTGAAAACCATTCAGCCGCTGTTGCAGCCGGGCGTTCCTGTGAGCTGGGCGACCAAGGGGCTGACGGTGGATCAGGGCCAGTTTCTGCATGATGCCGCCCGCGAAGTGCTGGGTGACTCACACCCACTGGCGGTGATCTCCGGCCCCTCTTTCGCTGCAGAAGTGGCGTCTAATCTGCCCACGGCAGTGACCGTAGCTTCACCGGATCAGGCTTTTGCCGATGCGCTGGTGGAACTGCTGCATTCGCAGACCCTGCGGATCTATACCACTCACGATATCGTCGGTGTGCAGATTGGTGGCACCGTGAAAAACGTATTGGCGATTGCCGCCGGTATCTCGGATGGTCTGGGGTTTGGTGCGAATGCCAGAGCTGCTCTTATCACCCGCGGCATGGCGGAAATTCGACGGCTGGCAGCGGCAATGGGTGCCGAATCCGAAACCCTGTTTGGCCTGGCCGGCATTGGCGATGTGATTCTGACCTGTACCGATAATCAGAGCCGCAACCGTCAACTGGGACTGGCGCTGGGTAGTGGTCTCAGGGTTGATGATGCGGTAAAACAGGTTGGCAAAACCGTCGAAGGCATGCATGCTGCCCGTGAGGTCTTACTGCGGGCGAAGCAAGTCGGTGTGGAAATGCCCATCGTCGAACAGGTATGCAAAATCCTGTTTGAGGGTTACGATCCGCGCGAGTCAGTTCAAGCTTTGTTGTGCAGGGAACAGAAAGCTGAAATCAGGCGCCCTGCCTGACAACCAGGTTAATTAAAAGAGGAACAATCTTATGCGAGGCATTCTTAAGTACAGTGCGACGATTGCGACGGTCGTCATGCTCAGCCTGGGGCTGAGCGGCTGTGGTAATCCGCTCAAGAAAGATGAGCCCGAGATTACAGCGGAAGGCAAAACCGTATTTGAAGCCGGTTTGCAGTATGTCAAAATCGTCGAGCGTGATGTCGCGGGTGTGGCTAATGATCATCCGTTTTCTATTTCCTCGGCCAATATGCGCACTGTGCTGGAATCACTGTATGTGACCGAAACGGTGCTGTTCAATGAACGTCAGGCTCCCCTGTTCTCGCCGTTCGAGCTGCAAATTCTGAGCTCCGGCCTGTCTTCCGGTCTGGCCCGTGCCGAAACCAACGAAGATGTCACCTTCGTGACTATCGGTGCGCATCAGGGCGCGCTGGCCAAGGAAAAACAAACCAATACCGGTCGCGTCTTCTACAGTGGTGGCCGTCTGAACATTATCTTTGGCAAGGTGCGTGAAGAATATCTGGATAAGGACCCCTACACCGGTCAGGAAATCGACCGTCGTGTTAATCCGCTGCGTCCCGGTACCCGCCGTGCTGACTCCGAGCCGGAAATCCGTGTAGCGCTGGACAACGGTCAGTCTTACTACACTGACCCGGAAACCGGTGAAGAGCGCACCGACTGGATCGTGATCGATATCCCGACTGTACTGGCTTCGCGTTCTGCCATGGTA
>JABURN010000098.1 GCA_014762585.1 Methylophaga sp. | reverse complement strand
CAGAATCAGGGCGCGCGGTTGTTTGCCGTCCCAGTTTTCAGGCGGCGCAGTTTCCAGCAGCCGCTGAAAAGTAGCCAGCAAAAAAGCGATGGTTTTACCGGTACCGGTCTGGGCCTGGCCGGCCACGTCTTTGCCCTGCAGCAGTAAAGGCAGGGATTGCGCCTGGATTGGGGTACAGAACTCGAAACCTGCCTGGTCCAGGCCAGCCTGCAATGCGGGGTTAAGGGGCAGGGTTTTGAAGGCCTGGTCAGTTAGATGTGCACTCATATAAATACTTGCATTAGCGTTGATGATAGGAAAAAATGTTAGGCTCTATCGCATGGGAGTATATACCTAAGTCGGCCTGAAATGCAGGTTTGAACATATAACCTCGCCAGGCCCGGTATAATCCAACGATACTTTATATACCACTGGAGATGAAACATGAGCGATAACGTCACCAACGTGACCGATGGCGACTTTGACAGCCAAGTATTACAGTCCGACATTCCTGTCTTGGTTGACTACTGGGCGGAATGGTGTGGTCCCTGCAAAATGATTGCACCTGTGCTGGAAGAAATCGGCGCCGAATATGCTGGCAAACTGAAAGTTGCCAAGCTGAACATCGATGAAAACCAGGACACACCACCGCGTTATGGTATCCGTGGTATCCCGACTCTGATGCTGTTTAAAGACGGCGAAGTGGAAGCAACCAAAGTGGGTGCTTTAACCAAGTCCCAGCTGGCCGCTTTCCTGGACAGCAACCTGTAATGATGTCCTTTCCCCACACCTGCGGGTGTGGGGCTGCCCTGCAGTTGATTTGGCGCGGAACCCCCGCTTGTCTGTGCCAGTCTATCAATCCGCCGTGCCCGCCCGCCGATCCGGCAACGGCCTCTAACTAAAGCCAACGCAAATCAAAGAATGGATGTTTCCGAGCTACTTAACGATCTGAATAAACCCCAGCGTGAAGCGGTTGCCGCGCCTTTGGGCCATGCCCGTATTCTGGCCGGTGCCGGCAGTGGTAAAACCCGTGTTCTGGTGCATCGCATTGCCTGGCTGATTCAGGCCGAAGGCTTCTCACCGGCCAATATTCTGGCCGTGACCTTCACCAACAAAGCCGCTGCGGAAATGCGTGGCCGTATTGAAGAAATGCTGGGTTATCCGCCCGGCGGCATGTGGGTTGGCACTTTCCATGGCCTGGCGCATCGCCTTTTGCGGGCACATTGGAAAGATGCCGGTTTGCCGCAAAGCTTTCAGATCCTCGACAGTGATGATCAACTGCGTATGCTCAAACGCATCATCCGCGCTATGGAACTGGATGAAGCCCAGTGGCCGCCCAAGCAGGCGCAGTGGTATATCAATGCCCAGAAAGACGAAGGCCTGCGTGCCAAGGATATTCAGCCCGGACACGATCCCTATTCCCAGAAAATGCTGGCCATCTACAAGGCCTATGAAGAAGCCTGCCAGCGCGCCGGCGTCATCGATTTCGGTGAAATTCTGCTGCGCTGTCATGAGCTCTGGCTCAAGCGCCCGGATATCCTCGCCCAGTACCAGCAGCGTTTCAGCCAGATCCTGGTCGACGAATTTCAGGACACGAATACCCTGCAGTATGCCTGGTTGCGCCTGCTGGCAGGCGACAGCGGCAAAATGTTTATTGTCGGCGATGATGATCAATCTATTTATGGCTGGCGCGGCGCCCGTATTGAGAATATTCAGCAGTTCGATAAAGACTATCAGGGCGCTGCCACTATCCGCCTGGAACAGAACTACCGCTCCACCGGCAATATTCTGAAAGCCGCTAATGCGGTTATCGCCAATAACAGCGAACGGCTGGGTAAAGAACTGTGGACCGAAGATGAAGATGGCTGTCCGATTCAGGTCTACAACGCTTTCAATGAGCGCGATGAAGCATCCTATCTGGTCGGTCAGGTGCAGAAATGGGTCGATGATGGCGGCCGCCGCAGTGATTGTGCCGTTTTGTACCGTTCCAATGCGCAGTCGCGGGTAATTGAAGAAGCCTTGTTACAGGTTGCCATGCCTTACCGGGTTTATGGCGGCTTACGCTTTTTCGAGCGCGCCGAAATCAAGGATGTGTTGTCTTACCTTCGCCTGATTGCCAACCGCCAGGATGATGCAGCCTTTGAGCGTATCGTCAACACCCCTACCCGTGGCATTGGCGCGGCCACCCTGACCCAGCTGCGTCAGTACGCCCGCGAACGTAACCTGTCGATGTGGCACAGCGCGCAGGAAATGCTCGATGCCAAAGCCTTCGCGGCCCGTGCCGGTAACGCGCTGGCCGGGTTTCTGACGCTGATTGATTCACTGACACCGGAACAAGCGGATATGCCCCTGCATGAACTGACCCAGCTGGTGATTGACGAGTCTGGTCTGCGCGCGCATTTTGCCAAAGACAAAAGCGAAAAAGGCCAGGGCCGTATTGAAAACCTCGATGAACTTATCAGTGCCACCCGACAGTTTGTCCGGCCGCAGGATGAGGAAGCCGAGAACCTGACTGAACTGGATGCCTTTCTCGCCCATGCGGCGCTGGAAGCCGGAGAAAATCAGGGCGACCGCTGGGAAGATTGCGTGCAGCTGATGACGCTGCACTCCGCTAAGGGCCTGGAATTCCCCGTGGTCTTTATGGTGGGCATGGAGGAAGGCCTGTTTCCGGGCCAGAAATCCAGCGACGATCCGCTACGACTCGCTGAAGAGCGCCGGCTGTGTTACGTCGGTATGACCCGGGCTCGCCAGACCTTATATCTGCTCTACACCGAACAGCGTTTTCTATACGGCCAGGAACTGATGCAGCGCCCCTCCCGTTTTCTGGGTGAATTACCGGTTGAGTGCATTGAAGAAGTGCGTGCCCGCAGTAATCGCATCACACCCGGACTCCGCACAGTCAGCAACGCCGGTGGAATCGAACTCAATGAAGCTGGCCTCAAAACCGGACAGCAGGTCATGCACCAGAAATTCGGTCCGGGTACGGTCATAGATACCGAGGGCGCTGGAAAAAATGCTAGGGTACAGGTCAATTTCAAACATGCCGGCAGCAAGTGGCTGGTGCTGGCTTATGCTAAGTTAGAAGTCTTATAAGGAAACAACCATGTCAAAGCCTGCTTTTCTGCGTTATATATTGCCGGGCCTGCTGGCGCTGCTACTGACTGCCTGTGGTCCCGAAGACCAGGCTGGTAGTAACGCTGCCATTGACAGCAGCAAAACCTACAACTGGAAAATGGTAACGACCTGGCCGCCCGGCTTCCCGGTATTGCAGGAAGGCGCAGAACGCTTTGCAGAGCATGTCAGGGCGATGTCCAATGGTCGCATCAATATCAAGGTCTATGCCGGTGGTGAACTGATTCCGGCCTTGCAGACTTTTGATGCGGTGTCACAGGGCACAGTCGAAATGGGTCACGGCAGTGCCTATTACTGGGCCGGCAAAGTGCCGGAAGCCCAGTTTTTCTCCACAGTGCCGTTTGGTATGACGCCCCGCGGTATGAACGCCTGGCTTTATCACGGCGGTGGTCTGGAACTGTGGCGTGAAGTGTATGAGCCTTTCCATGTCATCCCCTTTCCGCTGGGTAATACCGGTGTGCAGATGGGCGGCTGGTTCAACAAGGAAATCAACTCGGTTGAAGATCTGGAAGGCCTGAAAATGCGCATTCCCGGTCTCGGCGGGAAAGTTTTTGCCAAGGCAGGCGGTAATCCGGTGCTGCTTGCCGGCAGCGAGGTATACACCGCGCTGGAACGCAACACCATTGATGCCACCGAATGGATAGGCCCTTACCATGATCAGCGCCTGGGTCTGTATCGCGCGGCCAAACATTATTATTATCCGGGCTGGCATGAGCCGGGAACCGTTCTCGAACTCACCGTCAACAAGCGTGCCTGGGACAGCCTGACGCCGGATCTGCAGGCGATCATCACCCATGCCGCCGAGTCAGAAAATGTCCTCATGCTGTCGGAAATGGAACAGAAAAATCTGGCAGCGCTGAAAGAACTTCAGGCCCGTGATGACATTGAGATCAAACGTTTCCCGGATGATGTCCTGGCCAGACTGCAATCGATGACTGAAGAAACTTTGGCAGAGGAAGCTGCCGCCAACCCGGCCTTCAAACGCATTTATGAAGCTTATCAGTCTTTCCGCAACAAGGATGATGCCTGGACAGCCATTTCCGAAAAGTCCTATCTCGCGATAGAGAACAATTAATGCTGTTTGTTATCTTCACGGCTGAAGGTCTGCAAGAGGCGCAACAGGAAGTCCTCGCTAATCAAGCTGAGCTTTGGCTGAACCCGGGCCTGAAAGATGAGTCTGATTTAGGGCAATTTGAACAAGCTGGTATTTTGGTACATGCGTTACCGGAAGAAACCGATGCCGCCAATGAGAAGGCCGTGATGGCCGCACTGGCCTATGTCGAGAGCCAGAGCCGCGATAAAGACATTTTTGTTGAGTATTTATGAAGAACTATCTAATTGCATTGATGATGCTGGTCAGCCTGCCACTGGCCGCTGACAGTGAATGGGATAAAGTCCGGAAAGCCTTGAGCGAACCGACCCAGATCACGGTTTACCGCAGTCCGAACTGCCAGTGCTGCCACAAGTGGATTGAGCATCTGCGCAAGCACAACTTCACCGTAGACGATCAGGTCACCCATAATCTGGAAGCCATCGCACCACGCCAGAAGGTACCGACCGTCATGCGTTCCTGTCACACTGCCGTCATCAATGGCTACCTGATTGAAGGCCATGTGCCGGCGCAGGATATCAAGCGTCTGCTGGTTGAAAAACCGCCGATTACAGGTCTGTCGGTGCCAGAGATGCCGGTTGGTACACCGGGTATGGAAATGGGCGCCAGAAAGGATAATTTCACCGTCGTCAGTTTCGACAAAGATAATCAATTCCGTATTTTCAACCGTTACGAAGTCGGTCCCGATCAGCTATATCAAAGCGTTTCCACCGGGGAGTAATCACCGTTGGAAGTCCTTGTGGTGCTGGGGCGCCTGCTGTTCTCGGCGTTTGCGAATGTTTTTCAGAAACAGCTGACTCATCGGGGACTGCACCCCTTCTTCATTGTTTTTGCATCCTATGTGGTGCTGGCAGTCATCTGTCTGCCGCTGCTGTTTACGTTTAATCCGTTTCAGCTATCCAGCCAATTCTGGATCAATATCTTTTTTGCCGCCCTGCTCGATATGGCCGGCACCCTGTTTCTGGTGATGTCATTATCCAAAACCGACCTGTCGGTGTTCGGCCCGCTGAATGCCTACAAAGTTGTGATCTCGATGCTGCTGGCACTGGTATTTCTTGGCGAGATCCCGAGCCTGCAGGGCTTTGCCGGCGTTTTCGTTATTGTGGTCGGC
>JABURN010000086.1 GCA_014762585.1 Methylophaga sp. | reverse complement strand
CAGCAAAAAAAGACTGGAGCAAAATAAAGGGATCGGTCAGTTTCAGCTCACCGAACCAGAGGCTGGAGGATAAATTACCTTCTGCGATTTTGCCGTAACCTGGGATATAAATAAGGAACGCTAGCAAAATGCAGATTTGTACCGTACGGCGCATCAACAGCCAGCGATGCCGGTAAAGGCCTCGACCAAGACGCGCTAGCATGCCTAGCTCCTTCCTACTGCGTTTCTGCCAGAGAGACCCAGGCCCAGCTCTCGAGGCAGCACCCGGATAGCGGCCTCGGACAATACGCAATGTTTCTCGCAGGTACCGCAGCCGGTACATGTATCAGACTGTACGGTAGGAATAAGCAGCCGCCCTTTTTCTGACTCAATGGGCTCCAGCGTGATGGCTTCATCGCGAATTGGGCATACTCGCCAGCAAATACTGCAGGTCATGCCTTTATAATTGAGACAGGTTTCATGGTCGACCAGAACGGCAACACCCATATCGGCTTTTTTAATATCCGTCATATGGCGATCAAGCGCACCGGTAGGACAGGCTTTGGCACATGGGATGTCTTTACACATGCGGCAGGGCTCTTCCCTGGCAACAAAGAACGGTGTCCCCTGCGGGGCCGGATCAGCCCAACTGGCAAGCTTAAGGATATCGTATGGGCAGTCTTCAACGCACAATCCACAGCGTATGCATGATGAGTCAAAATCAAGATCAGGCAATGCACCTGGCGGACGCAATGCCTCTGCCGCACGCGAGGGACGAGACAAAATCATCGACTGACCGACGATAGTCCCTACCAGTATCACACCAAAGCGTTTGAATATGTGGCGGAAGGTTTCCCGTTTTGCCGGGTCTTCCAGTCTGGCCATGTTGTGTCGTTTGTCTTTTGACATATACAGCCTCTGCAAACAAGCCTCAGGGAGACACGGTCATCTCCGCTCTGATAATCGGATGAATCCAGCATTGCAGCAAATAATTACCAGCTGCAGGAATGGTCCAGGTGAAGGTTTCTCCCGGGAGGTGCACATCCAAATTGACCACAGTGCCGTCGGGGTGGGTGATATATATACTATGTGCAACATCAGATTTGTTGGTGATCGCCAGTGTGTCATTTGCACTCAGCGTAAACGTCCAGTCTTCAAAATCGTGGTGAGTCAGTGACAAATTATGAACTTCTGGCTCTGAGCCGTTTACCTGCTCTGCGATGCCAGCCGTCGAATTGAGTGTGGTGAGCATGAGCGCCATGCCCATTATCCAACGCTTCAGTTTTCTATTCACGTCAGCTATTCCTCAGGTAATTCGGGTTGTTCGATGGCTAATGGGCCACCATCCAGCGTTTTCAGAAAAGCAATGAGATCCGCTCGTTGCTGATCACTCAGCTCGAACGGTTTCATTTCTTTTGAGAGGCTGGCGCGTTGAATGAAACCGTCTTCATAATGTTTGATGACTTCTTCCAGATCGGTCATCGAGCCATCATGCATAAACGGGCCATTTTCAGGCAGATCACGCAATGTCGGTGTTTTAAAGGCATGCTGCATTATTGTCACCTCAACAGGGATCACTTTGCCACGCCCGAGATCCGGGTCATCCAGACCGATGTCATGGAAACTGTCATCGGTGAAACGCCAGGACTTATGACAGGCAGCACATTGTGCCTCGTCATTGAAAATTTGAAAGCCGCGTTGGGCACTGCTACTGATAGCATCTTCATCGCCTTCCACCCATTGGTCGAAGCTTGAAGTATTAGACACCAATGTGCGCTGAAAAGTCGCCAATGCCATGGCTATACGCTCCGTGGTGATTTCTGTATCGCCATATGCATTTTCAAACAGGGGGCGATAGCCCTTGATTTCGCCTAGCCGCTCAACCAATTCTTTCATGTTGTAGTTCATTTCATGCGGCGTTGTGATAGGAAGCACCGCTTGTGCTTCCAGTGAGTTGGCACGGCCATCCCACATCAATGCTTTAAGCCAGGCACTGTTCATGACAGTGGGCGTTCGTCTCGGCTGCTCGAGCTCTTCAGAACCCAGCGGTACAACTCGGCCATCGCTCCAACGATGATCCGGGGAGTGACAAGTCGCACAGGACATGCCTTCATTACGGGATAAACGCGGGTCAAAAAACAGCGTTTTACCCAGCGTGGTTTTTTCTTCAGTCAGCGGGTTGGATGCCGGGGCCGGTATCGCTTCAGGACGTTGATAGTCGCTTCGCTTGATCTTGTCATCTGCCAAACTGGCATGCACGGAAAATACCGTGCATGCCAACATGACGAGGCTTCTGATCTTCATGATTTAGAAATGCCTCTTACCAACTTAGCTGGCTTTACCAACTACGGGTGAGATGGTGCAGTGATAAGTCATATCATCATTTTCTGCACCGAAACACCATACGATGTCGTTAGAGAACTCAGGACGGTAAACCGGCAGTTCACCTTCTGTGTTCAGACACGCACATTGGCCACAGGTTTGCTTACCACAGCAGTCACGGTAAGCGATCAGGTAAGTCTGGCCATCACCCGGGTTGTAACAGCTGGCTACCCAGGAACTGGGTGACAAGCTTGTGCCTGGAGGACAGGAAGTCAGCGTACCACCGCAACAGTCACAGACGTTACCGTCAATAGAACAATGTCGCCAGTAGTCACAGGACTGTGGATCCTGATCCTGTGGTTGCCAACCTGCTCTGGCTGCATCCAGGTTACTGGCATCAGCGGCATGCGCCTCTTTCAAACGTCCACGACGGTCAACTGGCAGCAGTGGCAGCAGAGTTGCGCCAACCAGGAAACCACCCATTTTGCCGACAAAACTACGACGCCCGGTCTTATTAGCGGTGCGACGGCTCAGTTTTTCAATAGCAGCGTCAAATCCTAATTTCTTTGTCATTTGCCTTCTCCGTTATATTTTGGTTCTACTCTAAAGTGAATGATTAGTGCAGTTGCTCGCCAACCTTAACTTCCTTAGCGGTAGAGCTATCTCTCAGGTAGCTCTGCAGTGAAGCGTGGCCCAGTCGAATGGTTTCAAACAGGCTTTCAACATGCTCACGTGTGTTGCACAGTCCTTTACCTTTGATAACACCATCCGCATCCAGCAAGACACCGTAAGGCACTTTTGATACCTGATAGCGCATACCAATTTCTGGTGAGTTGATGTACAGCTCATTCTTCAGGGGGTGGTTGCTGAGAAATTCGCGGTGCTCAGCAGCCGTACCGTCACTGATCAGAATAACGTCTGCGCCCTCACTCGCTGCTACATCACGGATAATCGGCAGCAGTTTTGCACAAACAGGGCAAGAAGGACCGGTGAACATCAGCAGGCTTGGACGGCCCGGCGTGATGGCACGGCCAACCAGCACGTCTCTCTCATCGGTGAAGGTTTTAACGTTGAACACAGGTGATTTATCACCGATGTCGGGTCCGTGATCTACCATCATGGCGCCCAGTGGTGCTGAACGTTCATGTAACAGACCAATTTGTCGGATGACACCGACCATAAGTGCTGCCAGAGCCAGAAAAGCGGCCCACAGCAGCACATTTGAAGCAATAAGAATATCGAAGCTCATTGTGAATTTTCCTTACTAATAATTAGGTTCTTGATTCGCGAGAATTTGGCAATCCCACCATCACATCTGCTGCTACATAGAGCATGGCCAGCATGGCTGCTGAGGCAACAGCGATCAGCCAGGATGCGAGAGGCACTGATGCCACATCAAGCGAACTCATCGCGATGAATGTGCTTACGCCGGCAAGGAAGAGCGCACGCAGGACATGGAACATGCCAATGCGACTCCTGCTGGTCGGACGACGCACACAACCGCAGTCGATGTGAGTTCGGCCTCTGCCGACATTGATAGCCAATGCCAGCGCGAACGTCACGAACAAGCCCATTGCTACCCAGGCAGCTATTTCTCGTGCAGGCGGTACCATCAATGCGACAGCACATGCCAGCTCGACCCAAGGGAGAAGCTTTGCTACCGGTTTTACCAGGAAACCCGGTAACAAACGGTAGTTGTCGACAACACCCTGGAACTCATCGGAGCTTCGCAGCTTGGAAATACCAGCCACAGCCAGTACCAGCCCCACAAAAAGTGTGGCTAGTACTGACAGAGCAGGATCGTTAATTAACCAGCTCATGACTTACTCACTATCCTGAGGCAGGGTCAGAATGTGCGGATAGCGACCGAGACCTGTCGTTTGTCCGAGCTCCTTGCCTGTCTTAGCATCAAAGGTATACAGAGTTTGTTCATTGGCTGATAAAGCAAACAGATACGGTTTGTCATCCTGACTGACTGCAATCGAGTCAATTTCATGCTTCAACTCAAACTTACGCAGACGTTCACCCGTATTGGCGTCAACCACAAACACATAACGGCTTGGCGTTTTGTGAGTAAATTCGCCGCGTTGATCAGCCAGCAGGTAAAGTTCATTGCTCTTGTCATGAACTGTCACCAACTGCCAGCCACCTGGACGCCATTTTTCCGCTTTCTCTGCTTTAGTGAAAACATCGATTGGCTCCATGAACTCGGCACCATCAGCTGTCAATTTCGCCTGATAGATAACACCTTCGTAGTCTGGCCATACCAAACGGTTGGTGACATCAGAGTAATACGGCGTATTGATCAAATAACGATCTTCAGGGTGGAAGACCTGGCTGTGAGTCTGTTCCGAGTTACCCTCATCGTCATACTTGATTTTCAGCATTGAACCGTCACGACAATGCATATAGACGTTCTGTTCAGGAGCCGGGAACAGGTGATAACAGTCTGGTGTATTCATCATTTTGACGAACTTGTTTTCTTCCAAATCAACCAGACCGACTGCAGGCACGGGAGAGAACTGCTGGAACATCATGTGCTTGTCATCAATACTCAGTGTCGCCATGTGCGGGAAAATGGCTGTGAGGAATCGACCTTCAGGAATATCGATATCCGCAGTTACCTCATGAGTCTGAGTATCGAAGACTTCGATGTAGTCATCTCGGTTGCCACGGGCGATACGGTCATACCAGGTATTGGCAATGGCCATAAATTTACCTTCGTCACCGACCAAGACGTGTGGCAGTTTACCGCCATCACTCATACCCAGGATTTTGTTGTTATTACCATCGATGGTAAAAACCTGAGAGGTCATTTGGAAATGGCCCGGATCGGTAACATAAACGCGTTTTGAGTCACTTGGTGGTGCCACCTCAAGCGTCATTTCTTCAATGGCAATATCTGCAAATGCTGGATATGCTGCAGTCATCATAGCTGCTGCGGCAATACCGCCGACTACACCCTGTTGTCGCAGCTTTGATTTAAGATTAAATAGTGTCATATCTCCTCCAAACTATTTTTTGGTTTATAAAGAGTTAAGGATTGAATTTCGTCTGTGTTTACAGCG
>JABURN010000221.1 GCA_014762585.1 Methylophaga sp. | reverse complement strand
TTTGTTAAGCACTCCGCGACCACCGAGAGTTACCAAGGGTCGATCGTCGGCAGCGTCAGAGGGGTATAAGAGACAGGATTATCAGGGACGGATTAAGCTCGACGGCCGGTTTGAGGGTCAGGCAGGCCAGCTACAGGCATTTTCCCTGGACTGGCAGGCAAAGGAACTGAGTTTCAGCAATGCGACGGGCACGCAGGTCGCTGAGGAAGCGAGTCTGAAAGGGCAGGGCAGTGCTCATTCAGAGCAGGGACAATGGCACTGGCAAATCAAGTTGGATAGTGATAACGGCCAGGCTTACAGCGAACCGGTATTTCTGGATCTAAAACGCTATCCACTGGCGCTGACAGCAAGTGGCCAGGTGACAAGCGATTTCAAGTCTATCAAGGTTGATCAGGCCATGCTTGAGCAAGGACAGGTGTTGACCGCAGAGGCCAGCTTGAACTGGCAAAACGAGCAGTTGGAAATGCTGCATATTACAACCGGGCCTGCTGATTTGGCCAAGCTTTATCCGATCTGGCTACAGCCTTTTGTTGCCGGTTCTGCGGCTGCAAAGCTGGAGACTTCAGGCGGACTCAGTATGACTTTTGATTGGCAGAAATCGGATTACACTCTTTTACTGGATTTCGATGATGCCAGGCTCAGCGATACACAAGGCCGTTATGAGCTGAACAAGCTGAACGGCCAGTTAGGCTGGAGTCAGACAGCGCAACAGGTAAACACCAGCCTGTCCTGGGAGGCGGCCAAGCTGTTTGAAATCGAACTGGGTGCGGCTGATATTCAGGCGCACAGTGTCAACAGCCGCCTGGTGCTGGGCCAGTCACTGAGGCTGCCGGTACTGGACGGGGCGCTGGAAATCAGCGGTTTCAGCCTCGATAATCAAGCTGAACAGTTGCACTGGCAATTCGAAGGCCTGCTCACACCCATTTCAATGCAGCGACTCACTTCGGCGTTGGGCTGGCCTCCGCTGGAGGGTAAGCTTTCCGGTGTTATTCCGACCGTCACTTATCAGGGCGAAGAGCTGAAAATTGATGGTGCCTTGCAGGTCAAAATTTTCGACGGTACCACAGTCATCAGGGATCTGCGGATGACAACACCTTTTGGCAGGTTGCCGCAGCTGTATGCCAATGTCGATATTCGTGACCTGGATCTGGCACTTCTGACCAACGCCTTTGATTTTGGTCGCATCAGCGGCAAAATCGAAGGGCATATCCATGATCTTCGATTGTCCAACTGGGAGCCTGTGCAGTTTGATACCAGGCTGGCAACGCCGGAACAGGAGCCGGGCAAGCGACGCATCAGTCAGAGAGCGGTGGATAATCTGACTGAACTGGGGGGCGGTCCGACAGGCATGGTGTCACGCAGTTTTCTGGGTTTTTTTGATGATTTTTCATATCAGAAACTGGGTCTGAGTTGTGAGTTGAACAACGAAGTGTGTGAAATGGCCGGTATCGAGGAAGCAGAACAGGGCTATTATATTGTCAAAGGGGGAGGTGGACTGCCGCCCTGGATCAACGTGATTGGTTACAACCGTCGGGTAGACTGGGCTGAGTTGATTGCAAGACTGCTCGCCGTGCGTGAGAGTCCCGGTCCGGTGATTGAATAAAAGGAGATGAGAATGACCCTATCTAAATGGCTGACAGGCATCATATCAGGGCTGATGCTGGTGTCCTGTGTGACGATTAATATCTATTTTCCCGCTGCTGCTGCCGAAAAAGCAGCTGATCGGATTATTGAAGACGTGTGGGGACCGGGTACACGGCCGGGAGAGGGAAATCAGCCTGATACCGCACCGGCAGAGGAGCAATCATCGGCCATTAAAAACCACTATGAGACAGCGGCGGTTAATATTCTCAACTGGTTGATACCGGCTGCAGCGGCGGCCCAGGCCGATATTAATATTAATTCGCCGGCGATCAATGAGCTGAAAACCGATATGAAAGAACGGCACAATCAGCTTGAGCCATTTTACAACAGTGGTGGCATCGGGCTGACCGAAGACGGTCTGATTACCGTGCGTGATGCCAAGTCGATTCCGCTCAAAGATCGCAATCGGGTCAATGCTCTGGTGGCCGATGAAAATAAAGATCGAAAATCTCTGTATGCTGAAATTGCCCGCGCAAACGGTCATCCGGAGTGGCAGGACGATATTCGCCAGACCTTTGCCAAACGCTGGATCAGCAATGCCGCAAAAGGCTGGTGGTATCAACAGGGTGGCAGCTGGAAGCAAAAATAAAAGCCTGTTTCCTTTATAATATTTTCTTTTTGGTCCAGTGATGCGGCAACGTGTCACTGGACCTTTTAGTTTCAGTAAAAAAGAGAGCAAAATGGCAAAACGCAGGCGCAGGCAGAGACTGCCCCAGGAGCCGGTGACGGCAACAATTGAGTCCTTATCGCACGATGGACGTGGCATAGCCCGCATTGACGGCAAAACCGTGTTTGTTGACGGAGCATTGGCTGGTGAGCGGATAGATTTTCAATATGCCCGCCTGCATAAAAGCTACGATGAAGCCAGAACCCTGACGGTACATAATGCCTCGCCATTGAGAGTAGACCCTAAGTGCCGGCATTTTGGAGTCTGTGGTGGCTGCAGTCTGATGCATATGGCACCGGAAGCGCAGCTTGAGCACAAACAGGCGACATTGGCCGAGCATTTCGCCCACTTTGGCAATCTCAGTCCTGATACCTGGCTGGATCCGTTGACAGGGCCGTTGTGGGGATATCGCCGTAAAGCCCGGCTGGGTGTCAAATATGTCACCAAGAAGGAGCAGGTGCTGGTTGGCTTCCGGGAAAAAGCCTCGCCGTTTGTTGCCCAGCTTGAACAATGTGAAGTGCTGGATCCACGCGTTGGTTTGCGTTTGGCGGAGCTGGGCGAGATGATTGCCGGGCTTGAGGCATACAACCGTATCGCCCAGATTGAAGTCGCCATGGATGACGATAATGTCGCACTGGTATTCCGTAACCTGGACCCTCTATCTGAAACCGATAAACAGACATTGATTGATTACGGTCAGGCGCAGAAGCTCTGGGTTTACCAGCAGCCGGGTGGTCCCGATACCGTATCGCCTTTGTGGCCGGATAATCCGCAGCTGTCTTACGCGCCTGAGCCCGGCCTCACACTGAACTTTGACCCCAGTGATTTTACTCAGGTGAATGCCGGTATTAATCACAAGATGATTCAACGGGCGCTGGATTTACTCGATATTCAGCCTGAAGATCGTATTCTGGATTTATTCTGCGGGCTGGGGAATTTCACGCTGCCATTGGCACGCCGCGTGTCTGAAGTGGTCGGTGTCGAGGGCGATGCCGCTCTGGTCGGCCATGCCCGTCGCAATGCCGAGCTTAATCAGCTGGCTAATGCCGAGTTTGAACTGGCGGATCTGACCCAGACTGAACTGAAAGACTATCCATGGGCAGCCAAAGGTTTTAACAAGATCTTGCTGGACCCCCCGCGCAGCGGTGCGTTTGAAGTGCTGCATCAATTGGCCGATCTGGGCGCTGAAAAACTGGTTTATGTATCCTGCAATCCGGCGACCCTGGCACGTGATGCCGGTGAGCTGGTGAACCAGCATGGTTATACTATGGAAGCGGCCGGTGTGATGGATATGTTCCCGCACACCAGCCACGTTGAATCGATCGCGGTGTTTACTAAACAAGGCTGATGGCTGAACAGACGGCACTGAAAGCACAACTGGGGCCGGTTGCCGTTGAGCAACTGGCCCAAGTGCTTCAGTCAGTGTATCCGGACTTTGATCAGCAGGGCTTTATCAGTCAGGCTAATCACCAGCTTGAAGTTCTGGAACTGAAAGACCGTGTCAGACACCTGATTGCCGCATTGGCAGTCCATCTTCCCGAAGGCTTCTGTGAAACGGCGCAGATCCTTGAGCGGGTGGCTGAAGCCTGGCCCGAGTCGCCGCAAGGACAGTGGAGCAGCTTCACCGCCTGGCCGCTGATTGATTATGTCAGTGTCTATGGCCTGAATCATCCGCAGCGGGCTTTTGTTTTATTGGAAGCGCTGACGCCGCTGTTTACGGCAGAATTTGCGATAAGGCCGTTTCTGGACCAACACTTTGAGTTGACCCACCAGCAGTTGCTGCGCTGGACCCGTCACGACAATGAACATGTCAGACGGCTGGCCTCGGAGGGCATCCGCCCACGCTTACCCTGGGCGCAGCAGTTACCCGCTCTACGCCGGGATCCAGCACCGATCTGGCCGATATTGGAGGCACTGAAAACTGATTCCAGCCTGTATGTCCGCCGCTCGGTAGCGAACAACCTTAACGATATCAGCAAAGATCATCCTGAAGCGGTGATGGCACGCTGCCGTGAGTGGCTGCAATTACAGAACAAAAATACTGACTGGCTGATAAATCATGGCCTTCGTACTTTGGTGAAAAACGGCCGGGCGGAAGTGTATCCACTACTGGGGTTTAGTGATAAGCCGGAACTTAAAGCGCTGGAGCTGCAATTAAGTGAAACACGGCTTAAGCTTGGTGCATCACTGCAATTCACACTGACCTTGACCACAGCACAGGCCGAAAGGCTGGTCGTGGATTATCGTATCGGCTTTCGCCGCGCAGACGGCGGTCTGAGCTGGAAAGTCTTTAAATGGAAAAATATTAAGACGCAGGCGGACACACCACTGACGCTTAAGAAAAGTCAGTCATTCAAACCGCTTTCAACCCGCCGTTATTATCCCGGGGAGCACCTGGTCGAATGTCTGGTTAACGGCCAGGTGGCGGCCCGGGCAGGTTTTGAACTCTCTGTCTGACAGCTATGACATGATCAGGCCGTAAGCGACCAGCAGAATAAAGGCCACTGACAGAATGCAGATAAATTCGGCGAAGTGTTCACTGAAGAATTCTTCCAGTTTGTCCATAATGCACCTCCTTACTGGGTGGTTTGTCGATAAAACAAGTATGAGTTGATTATCGAATGAGTCCCTGTGGTGAGCATTGATTTGGATCAATTTATTCACTGCTTATTGTTATTTACGAAACTACGCCCATAAAAAAAGCCAGTCAAGTGACTGGCTTTTTCATCGCTTCAAACAGGCGAATCAGGCGTTGTACAGGCCGAAAGCGACCAGACCCAACCAGAAAGCAGTGAAGCTAAGAATAATGTGGGGGAATTTCTCCACCAGCAGTTTATCGATTTTTTTCAACATGCTTTTGTCTCGTAGTTCATCAAGTTAAACAATTATTAATATTATTATCCGCGCAAAGATAGCAGTTCTTTTTCTGGAAAGCCAGCTTCAATTTCGTCGCTATCGTGTCTGCCCCGGCGCTAAACTCACTGATATCAATGGATTTTAGCCAAAAATACCGGGTTCACGATTTTCATCCACGAATTGGCATTCATTAATAGAAAAAAACGCTTGCTGTATTCCCGCTTGTTCTCTATTTTTTCTCCTGTCTCTTATACACTTTTGACGTTCCGACATAATAGAT
>JABURN010000161.1 GCA_014762585.1 Methylophaga sp. | reverse complement strand
TGTGTATAAGAGAACGCTTTTGCACTGAGCTGTTTAATCCAGTTCTGGACAGCTCGACTGCTTTGAATGGCCAACCCTAATCCTGCTTGCTTGTCATTTTCTTATTGGCAACGCCATGCGGTACATGACCGGTGGCAACATGTTCCTTGGCGGAATGGCAATGCTGTTCCTGATCATCAAAGAAAATATCTGCACCAAAAGCCTTAAGAAATGGCCCCTTGGATTTGCCACCCAAAAAAATCGCTTCATCAATCCGAATATCCCAGGCTCTGAGGGTTCTTATAACCCGTTCATGAGCCGGTGCCGAACGTGCTGTCACCAGGGCGGTGCGAATTGGTGCCACATTTTCCGGATATTCTGTCTGAATCCGGTTCAAAGCCATCAAAAAGTCTTTGAATGGTCCGCCGGGCAGCGGCTCTCTGGCGGTTTGCGTCTCATTCTGGGTGAAGGCTTCCAGGCCTTTTTCTTTGTAGATCTTTTCAGAATCGTCTGAAAACAGGACTGCGTCACCGTCAAAAGCAATTCGAAGTTCTGCTGATTCCGGATTATTCCCTACATTGGAAGGAAGAATGGTGGCTGCCGCAATGCCGGCCTCCAGTGCCATGCCCACATCCTCCGGACTGGTCGACAAAAACAGATTGGCACCAAAAGGCGCTACATATCGATAAGGGCTGCTACCGGACGTAAATACCGCACGGATAATCGAGAGCTTGTGATGCTGGATAGAATTAAACACCCGCAGACCGGTATCGGCGCTGTTGCGTGACAGCAGAATAATCTCCACCTTGGGTGTTTTCGGGTTGTTGTCATTCAATGCCAGTAATTTACGGGCAAGATTAAAAGCACCACCCGGTGCCAGCGGCACATCTTCATTTTCAATCTGATGCCGACAATAAGCTTCGGTGCCCTGCTCTTCAAAGATCCGGTGGCTCTCATCCAAATCAAACAGGGCACGGGATGAAATCGCCACTACTAGCGGTTTGGTTTCCATCAGGATGTCGCTTCCCTCAAAACTGCCTGACCGTTTTTCGGCCGATGCGTAAAATTCTTTCCCAGGCTTTCAGGCTGCTATCCGACATCTTCGGCGCTTCCAGAATCACTTGCAAGTCCTGTTCTAAGCTCTGCAGAGTGGAAACATAGTCCGGTTTGCCTTTGGGAAAGTCACTGTTACCGGTAAAAACGACACGATAAAAAATCGGCACTTTCGGCGCCAGTGGCTGCAGCGCATATTTCGCATTCTGGATATGATGCAGTGGATTGGCGAACTTGAAGCTGCGGCCATCAATGATTTGAGTCCATTGATCGATTTGCTCTGCACCGAACAGATGCCCTGTCATGGGATAGGTCTCAATAAGCAAGAGGCCACGGTCAGTGAGGATCAGCCTGTCGAGTTCCATCAGACCGCCGATACCATCAGGGATGACAAGTGAAAGCACTTCATCCTGCTTGTAATGACGCAGAATTTTCTCAAGCTGGCGTTCTTTGCGGGTTTTACCAAGGCGACGGCGCAGCAGGATGACCATCAAGGTGAATAACACAAACACTGCAATCAAAAGCAGTGCCATCGTTGAGTCTGGCTTAAAAATAACTGTGTCCCCTTCCATTTTTGAGGCCGAATTATACGAGATCGCTGTTATTTTGTACGCTATTTCCTGCTTGTGATGCCGGGAGGCATATGCGTCACTGGGTCTTCATGAATGATGACTTCTGCTTCATCAAAAAGCGCAGCCACCTTGTTCTCCAGTTCATCTGCTATGGCGTGAGCCTGCCTCAACGATAAGTTTTCATTGAGTTCCAGATGCAGCTGCACAAAAACAGTATTACCGGATTGTCTGGTTCGCAGGTCATGAAAACCAATCGCATCCGGGTGATTTGTTATCAGAGCGCGAATTTTCTGTCTGTCTTCATCCGGTAGCTCATGATCCATCAGCAGATCAACGGCCTCACGCACAATCTGCCAGGCACTGTGAAGAATAAATAAGGCGATGGCAATGGCAAACAGAGGGTCGACAACATCCCAGCCGTAAAAACTTAACAGCAATGCCACGATGACGCTGCCATTGACCAGCAAATCCGTTTTGTAGTGCAGAGCATCAGCTTTTATTGCCGTCGAGTCCGTGCGCCTGATCACATAACGCTGAAAGCTCAGCAGAGCCAGGGTCGCCACAATAGACAGCAACATGACTCCAATTCCTAACTCCAGTCCTTTTTCCAGGGGTTGAGGATTAATCAGACGACTGATGGCCTGAAGTAGCAGAATGCCGGCTGAGCCAGCTATAAACATGGATTGCCCCAGCCCCGCCAGTGCTTCCGCCTTACCATGACCAAAGCGATGCTCACGGTCAGCCGGTTGCAAGGCATGATGAACAGCAATCATGTTAAGAACGGATGCCAGTACATCAAGACTGGAATCGACCAGTGTGGCGAGGATACTGACCGAGTCACTGATAAACCAGGCAAGCAGTTTCGCCAGGATTAGAGTCGTTGCAGTGGCGACAGAGGCATAGGTTGCCAGACGCAGTAAGCGCGGCCTATCAATCTGTTGAGGCTTATTCATGGAGTCAGTATAGTTAATCGGAAAGTTAGGCTGAGTCTAACAACAAACCCGCTTTTATGCTCGCATTCAACCAGGAATCATTTATGGCATTTATGACGGTGCAAACCGCCCCTTTTGATGACCAGAAACCCGGTACATCCGGCCTACGCAAAAAAGTTAAAACCTTTCAGCAAGCCCATTATCTTGAGAACTTTGTTCAGTCGACCTTCGATGCGCTGGGCGACTGCCATGGCCAGACACTGGTCGTTGGCGGGGATGGTCGTTTTTACAATCAGACCGCCATTCAAATTATTCTTAAAATGGCAGCAGCTAGTGGCTTTCGCCACGTCTGGGTGGGCCAGAATGGGATTCTTTCTACCCCGGCAGCTTCCTGTGTTATTCGCCGCTACCAGGCTTTTGGCGGCATTATTTTATCTGCCAGCCACAACCCCGCTGGCGAGCATGGCGACTTCGGCATTAAATTCAATATGGCCAATGGTGGCCCCGCACCGGAATCGATTACCGGCGCGATTTTCAAGAACAGCCTGAGCATCAGCGAATATCAAATCAGTGACAGTGACGATATCAACCTGTCCGAAACCGGTACACAAAATCTGGATGGGATGACAGTAGAAGTGATAGACGCTGTCGCCGACTATGCGGACCTCATGGCAGAACTGTTTGACTTTGCGGCCATACACAAGCTGCTCACACGCGGCGATTTTCGTATGCGTTTTGATGCCATGCATGCCGTCACCGGTCCATATGCCATCGAAATTCTGGAAAAGCGTCTGGGCGCCCCCGAGGGCACCGTGATCAATGGTATACCGCTGCCAGATTTTGGCGAAGGTCACCCGGATCCCAATCTGACCTATGCTGAAGAGCTGGTTGAGGAAATGTTTTCGGCCGATGCTCCTGACTTTGGCGCTGCCTCAGATGGTGATGGCGACAGGAATATGATCCTCGGCAACAATGTGTTTGTGACACCATCAGATAGCCTTGCCATTCTCGCAGCCAATGCTGATTTGGTACCGGCTTACCGTGGTGGCTTAAAGGGTGTGGCACGCTCGATGCCCACCAGTCAGGCGGTGGACAGAGTCGCTGCCAAGCTCAATATCGAAGCGCATGAAACGCCCACCGGCTGGAAGTTTTTCGGCAACCTGCTTGATGCCGACCGCGCCACCTTATGCGGAGAAGAGAGTTTCGGTACCGGGTCAAACCACATCCGTGAAAAGGACGGCCTTTGGGCTGTCTTGTTCTGGCTCAATATTCTGGCTGCCAGAGATTTGCCTGTAGTGGATATAGTCGAGCATCACTGGCAGGAGTATGGGCGAAACTATTACACCCGTCATGACTATGAAGCTATCCCCACTGAACAGGCACAGACATTGATGCAACATCTTGAACATCAGCTGGCAGACTTACCCGGCAGCCAGTTTGACGGTCGCAAGGTCCAATACGCTGATAACTTCAGCTACCGTGACCCGGTTGATAACAGTGTTGCTGACAAGCAAGGCATTCGTATCGGCTTTGAAGGCGGCGACCGCATTATTTATCGCTTATCCGGCACAGGCACTGAAGGTGCGACATTGCGCGTCTACATCGAGTCTTATCAGGCCGATCAGAATAAGCAACATCTGGACACACAGCAGGCCCTGGCCGATTTAATTGAACTCGCGGAATCATTAGCAATGATTCGTGACCTGACCGGACGCACCGCGCCCACCGTAATTACCTGAAGGTTTACACAGAATGCAACAACTTATCCTGGGTTCAAGCTCACCCTTCCGGGCCGAGCTTCTGAATAAACTTGGTCTGACTTTTATTCAGGTTTCACCTGATATTGATGAAACGCCTCTCCCGGGTGAATCACCAGCAGCATTGGTGAAAAGACTGGCAGAGAGCAAAGCCCGTGAAATCGCAAGTACGCATCCTGAAGCACTGATCATCGGGTCAGATCAGGTCGCAGTGATTGATGATGCTATTCTGGGAAAACCCGGTAACCATCAGAATGCGATGGCTCAGCTGAAAAGCGCTTCAGGGCGAGAAGTCACATTCCTGACCGGCCTTGCGTTACTGAATGCGAAGAATGGCCATATTCAGTCATCGGTAGAATCTTTCAGCGTTCACTTCAGAACTTTGACAGACAATCAGATCGACTTCTATCTGAAAAAAGAACAACCCTATGAGTGTGCCGGCAGTTTCAAATCCGAAGGCTTTGGCATCAGCCTGTTTTCAAAACTGGTCGGGGATGATCCCAACACACTGATAGGGTTACCGTTGATACGCCTGATTGCAATGCTGCAGCGCGAAGATATTGATGTGCTGCAACTGCATGACTAGAACTTACTCAGCGGCTTCGGCTTCCTGTTTCATTTTTTCGGCATTACCAGCAGCCTGGGCCTGTGCAGCAAGATTGTTCATGGTTTTGGTCATCAGCTGACGTGCTGCACGAGAACGCATTTTCTTAGCCATACCTTCGACCAGGGTTGGTTCTACATTATTTTCAGTCAAATGAAGCTTGAGCGCATCGAGGTGAGTTTCGCAATTTTGCATCACTTTGGTAGCGGCATCCTGTCCACTCTCGATTTCCGGATAAGCTTCCAGACGGCCCTGCATCATGCAGCTGTTGTACTCTGTGAGGATGCTGTACATTTCATCAGAAGCCTGTTCAGACAGGTCAGCCGGGGTCACATAGTCCTGAGCCAACGCCACACTGGACGCTGTCAGCAAGGCGGCAGAAAATAAGAATTTGTTCATTGCTACTCCGATATCACTTGTGGTTTAGTACGCTATTGTCCAGCATCATGGACAGGCTACGCGGGAAATAATTCCCTGATGATACATGAACAGCTTTGATTCAGCAGCAGGCTCATATCTACAGCTTAAAGATATGAGGAAGAAGTGAATATTAAT
>JABURN010000122.1 GCA_014762585.1 Methylophaga sp. | reverse complement strand
GGCTATGGCCTTATTGGAAAAAGGCATTACCGCAATGAAATTCTTCCCGGCCGAAGCAGCTGGCGGCGTACCCATGTTGAAATCAATCGGTGCACCGATTCCGCAAATCACGTTCTGCCCGACCGGCGGTGTCAGCCAGAAAAACGTCAATGACTACTACAAGCTGCCGAATGTCGGCTGTGTCGGTGGTTCATGGATGTGCGCGGCGGACCTGGTCGATGCCGAGAACTGGGATGAAATTACCCGCCTTGCCGCGGAAGCGATTGAACTGGCGACAGCCTGATTCGATTATCCATAAGATAAAAAAGCCGGGTAATACCCGGCTTTTTTATTGCCTGTTAATCAGTAATATGCCGCGATCAATCCAGTCTTCAATCAACTGACGTGCGCCTTGCTCAACCACTTCCGGCTGAGCGTGCTGCATGGCCTCAACTATTTCCTGAACGGCTTCATGGCCGCTGAGGCCCTGAGACAATAACTCCAGCAGCCGGGCACTGACCGGATTCAACTCAATAAATTTAATCTCATCGTTTTCATTACGCAGTACCAGCAGGCATACAGGTGCGTCGTTGGGAGAGTCAGGCTGATTCTCGATGCTGATTTGATGTACCGGATATTGATATACCAGCAGCCAGGCTAATTGAGATTGTTGATAATTCAGCACCAGACAATCTTCGTCAGCCAGCGGTGTGCGGGTGAACTCAGCCTCGTGAATGCTTAAAGCCAGTTCCACCCATTCATAGTGCGCCAGTTCCCTGAGAAAAGCCGGATCTGAATCACTGAGACGCTCAGCCTCAAGGTAGGCCATAAACTCGCGGGCGATTTCCACGAATAAAGGTGTTTTGCAGTGGTGCTTGACCATAAAATCACGCACCATCGCCTGCCATTGGTCTTCAGTGAACAGGCTGCGAATTACTGGAAAAGCATTTTGCAGCGTGCCGTTGATATTATTGAAAAACAGATCACGGTAGATCGCCATGCGACGGTCTTCAATGTGCTCCGGTGCCGGCTCAGCCTCCGGGTTGCGGATATGGGCAGCGAAACGGTACTGAGTCGCTTTAAATGAATCAGCCGTGTGAGACATGTTTGAGTTCTGGCTGTTGTTGATAACGGTGAATGGTACTGACTTCTTCCAGCAACTGCGGTAGAGGCGGGATATTGAAATCACGTTCCAGCAGAGTCGGCAGCACGCCATGGTGCTGATAGGTCTGACCCAGTAATGCCCACACCGGATCAATGACATCTGCGCCGTGAGTGTCGACAATCAGATCTTCCGCCTCATTGTAGTGGCCGGCGATATGCAGGTATGCAATGCGCTCGGTAGGCAGTGCTTTGATATAGTCCATCGGATTGTAACGATGATTAACACTGTTCACGAAAACATTATTCACGTCCAGTAACAGATCACAGTCAGCTTCTTCGAGGATGGCACGAATAAAACTGATCTCATCCATTTCCTGCCCGTGGGCAGCGTAGTAAGAGACGTTTTCAATCACCAGCCGGCGTTCCAGAATGGACTGAACCCGCTTGATACGATCCGCTACATAATGAACGGCTTCTTCGGTGAAAGGAATCGGCATCAGGTCATAAAGATGACCGTCGTCACTGCAATAACTGAGGTGCTCGCTGTAGCAGCGGATATTGTGCTTGTCGAAGAACTTTTTTAGCCGCTGCAAAAAAGGCTCATCCAGCGGAGCAGGGCTGCCAATCGATAAGGACAGCCCGTGACAGAGCATCGGGAAGCGTTCCGCCATGGCAGTGAACTTACGGCCAAAAGCGCCCCCCATATCCATCCAGTTTTCCGGTGCGACCTCCAGAAAATCAATGCCGGTACTGTCCATATCAGCCAAATCATCAATAAAGCTGCGACGCAGGCCCAAACCGGCACCATTGACCGGGCATGTTGTGCTGTTCATAAACGCTCCTGCATTCTGTCCATGTTTATCTGACGCTCAGACAGGCGCTTTGTTACAAGCTGGCTTAATCGAGGTTGACTTCAAACATGGTGCGATCGACACCGACATTACCGGTAGTGGGATCGACCATATAGACGATGGCTTTGTAATGACCGGCGTTTTTGATATCGGTTTTGCCCGAGAACATACCCATAGGCCCGGTGAACTCCAATGGCACTTCCGCGATTTTTTCTTCGTCCTGCATTAGCACGGCTTTAACTTCGTAGTTATCCGGTTTCCACAGGCCATCCTTGGTGATGGGGCAGCCGCACAGCAGTGACGCTTTGGTATAAAACTCGACTTTGCCGCCTTCCAGTACCTGGGTCCAGGCATCGACAATAAAGCCGGGCATGTTGAGAATAATGCCGTCACCCAGCAGGTGTTTACCCGGCACGACCCAGGAAGTGACGGTGGCTTCCTGCAGTGACTGACGATAGCCATAGGGCCCCATCAGTTTAAATTTCAGCAGACGCGGCGCATCAATATCAACTTCGGCAACAAACCCCGCTGTTTTATCATTAGTCAGTTGTTGACCGCGCTTGATGGGATTTTTGATTAATAAGTCTGTGTCACCGGTACCACCGTTAATCCAGCCTTCATCCAGGATCTCGCCGGTTTCGGCATCTTCCACCACTACGCGAACACCTCCCACGCTGCTACCGATGAACTTGGCATCAGTCGCCTGGGCGCGAATCATAATCTGGGTATTTTCTGCCTGTGCCGGCAGGCTCAATGCTGTCGCTAATGGAAGAAGCAGGGCAAGAAACAATTTTTTCATGGCAGACCTCACTGTCATTGATTTTTGAAAAGTTAACCTTGTGACCATTATGGCGTAGCAATGTTCTGTTTGCATCCAGCTTCGAGAGGCTCACTGAGCACGTCGTCAACTGCTACAATGTGGCTCTGTGAAACTTGAGGCAAGCGCATCGGTCATTAATCTGACGTTTTGCCAAGCTGGTTACTCCTGACAGGTATCGCTTCATGCTCGCTTATATCATCAGACGGATTCTTTACGCTTTTCCCATACTCTTAGGGGTGAATGCGCTGACATTCGTATTATTCTTCATGGTCAACACGCCGGATGACATGGCGCGTATGCACCTTGGCAATAAATACGTGACGGAAGCGGCTATCGAAACCTGGAAAGAAGAACGCGGCTATGACCGGCCTTTGCTCTGGAACACTGAGGCAGAGGGCGTCGACAAAGTCACCGATACCATTTTTTTTGCTAAATCATTGTCACTGTTTGTGTTTGAGTTCGGCCAGGCTGATGATGGCCGTGATATCGGTGAAGATATCAAGAACCGCATGTGGCCGAGTCTCGCGATTGCTGTCCCAATCCTCATCATCGGCCTGATGGTGAATATAACCTTTGCCATGCTGATGGTGTTTTTCCGGGCCACTTATGTCGACCTCAGCGGTGTCATTCTCTGCGTCATCCTGATGTCGATATCCGGGCTTTTCTATATCATCGGCGGTCAGTTTCTGGTGGGTAAAATCATGCAGCTGGTGCCGATATCCGGCTATGCTGAAGGCTTCGATGCCACCAAGTTCCTGATCCTGCCGGTCGCTATCGGCATTATTTCCGGTATCGGCAGCGGCTCACGCTGGTACCGCACGCTGTTCCTGGAAGAAGCTTCCAAGGACTATGTCCGTACCGCCAGGGCCAAAGGACTGTCAGAAGTGCGGGTACTGTTCTCACATGTCTTGAAAAACGCCATGATCCCGATTCTGACCGGTATTGTGGTGGTCTTGCCCACGTTGTTCATGGGCAGCCTGATCCTGGAGTCTTTCTTTGGTATCCCCGGTCTGGGCAGTTATACCATCGATGCCATTCATGCTCAGGACTTTGCGATTGTTCGGGCCATGGTGTTTCTGGGCTCAGTCCTCTATATCGTCGGTTTGATGCTGACTGATATCTCCTACACAGTGGTCGACCCCAGGGTAAGGCTTGATGGCTGAGGCAGTGAAACTTCGCGAACAGGCATTGGAATGCCTGTTGATCGCCGATCCCTGGCAAAAGGCCACAGCCACCCAGGCGCTGCATCAGCGGGTTCTGCAACAGGGCTTTGTCATATCCAGCGATAACTTGTCAGTGCCTGTGTTCCCCGGCCGTCCGGAAAAACCTCAACTGGTGGCACCGCGGGATTTACCTCGTCGTCGTAATAATCAGCAAACCGGACACGCCACACTGATTCATGCCATCTGTCATATCGAGTTCAATGCGATCAACTTGGGGCTGGATGCGGTTGCACGTTTTGTTGATATGCCAGAGGACTATTATTCAGACTGGTTGCAGGTGGCCTATGAGGAGTCCACCCATTTTGAAATGCTGGATCAGCATTTGCGTACGATGGGTTTTGCTTACGGTGATTTTCCGGCCCACGACGGTATGTGGGAGATGGCACGGAAAACACACCATGATCCTCTGACACGGATGGCACTGGTGCCGAGAGTTTTGGAAGCCCGTGGTCTTGATGTCACACCATCAATGATGAATAAGCTTAAAGGCTCCGGCGACCATCGTGCAGTAGAGATTCTGGAAACGATTCTGCGTGAGGAAGTGGGTCATGTCAGCGTCGGCACCCGCTGGTTTAATTACCTCTGTGAGCAGCGCGACGTGGACCCTTATCAGACTTTCAAGGATCTGCTGGAAACCTATTTCAATGGTGAAATTCGCGGGCCTTTCCATACGGACGCCCGCATGGCTGCCGGTTTCAGCCAAGCCGAGATGGCGCTGTTGGAATCGCAGGCGGTTTACAAGAAACGCGCCTGAATCAGTCTTCTGACTGTTTCGCCTTTTTCTTGGCCATCTCCGCCTTCTGACGGCGGGACTCTTTAGGATCGGCAATCAGAGGCCGGTAGATCTCGATCCGGTCTTTGTGATTAAGGCTGGCATTGAGCTTACACATCTTGCCGAAAATACCGACCTTATCGGTGCTCAAATCAATCTGCGGATAGCGTTCGAGAATGCCAGAACGTTTAATGGCTTCTTCAACCTGGCAATCGGCGTTTACTTCAATTTCCAGAATCAGTTGTTCGTCGGGCAGGGCGTAGGCGACTTCAACAACGATATGTTCAGCGTTTTCCATAGATTTCCTGGGCACGTTTGCAGAAGGCATCGACCAGCGAGCCGGAGATTTGGGTGAAAACCGGGCCTAAAGCCAAATCAAGCAGACGGGTGGAAAACTCGAAATCCATATCCAGCTGGACCCGGCAACCCTGATTGTCACCGATAGGCTTGAACTGCCAGTGACCTTCCAGATGGCGGAAAGGGCCGTCGATCAGTTCAATACGGATGGCATTGCCATGATCAAGCACATTACGGGTGGAAAATTCATGGTGAATACCGCCTTTGGCGATATCCAGCGCCGCACAGATCACATCCTCATTTTTACTGATGATGCGACTGCCCCGGCACCAGGGCAGAAAACGTGGATAAGCTTCCACATCATTGACCAGGTCAAACATCTGGTCAGGCGTGTACATCCACAAAGCACTTCGTGTAATGGTCTTCATTCGGTGTGTCTCTTA
>JABURN010000100.1 GCA_014762585.1 Methylophaga sp. | reverse complement strand
TGTGTATAAGAGACATGTTAAAGACAAAGGATAAAGCAAAAAAATTCGCTGGCAGTAAAATAAATTTTTGTTTCACTGTTGCCAGTTGAAACATCCATTGTGTTGCTGGTGCCATGCAGTAAATTCTCTGTCCGGGACAGGTTTTGAAATATAGAAGCCCTGAGCCATATCACATCCAATATCACCGAGGAATTGCATCACAGCGGCATTTTCGACGCCTTCAGCAATCGTTGTCAGCTCCATCTTATGAGCAAGGCTGACAGATGCTTCGATAATATGTATCGCATCCTGAGCATGCGGCAGTCGACGAACGAAGGACTGATCAATTTTCAGGTGGCTGATAGGGAGCTGATGCAAATATTGCAGTGAAGAGTAGCCGGTACCAAAATCGTCAACAGCAATCTGAATGCCTGCGTCAGCGAGTTTGCTTAATTCGGTAATGGTATGCTTCATATCCTTGATCAAGGCACTCTCGGTGACTTCGAGTTCAAGATATTCACCACTGAGACCATATTCATCCAGCAGTTTGAAGATGTTGTCGGCAAAATCAGGCTGACACAAGTTGTAAGCAGAAATATTGACTGCAATGGGGACCGAAACCGATTGCTGCTGAAAGTACAGCGCGGTTCTCATCGCTTCAGTCAGCACAAAATGGGTTAACAAATGAATCAGGGTGCTTCTCTCGGCAGAGGGAATAAAAGTCCCCGGAGGGATATTCCCCCGAGTGGGATGCTCCCAGCGCATCAATGCTTCCACACCACACAGCTTGCCCGAATGAATATTCACTTTGGGCTGATAATGCAGCTTGAGTTGATTCAAATCGATGGCTTTCATGAGCTCGCCGAGCAAAGAAACGTTTTCTCTGGTTGCCAGCTTGATAGAGGGTTGATATTCGACAAACTCCAGCAATGAGTCATTGGCTGCGTTCAGTGCCGACTCTGCTTGCTGGAGATAGATGGCCGGCTCTGCCTGTACTTCGTTAATGGCGACGTAGCCCATGCGTGAATCAACATGCACCGGAATACCCTGAAACTGATAGGGCAGTCTCGCTGTACGGTTCAGGTCCACTAACAGCTCATTAATTTTGAGCGTATCAACCTGTTCAATCAGGGCGCTGACTTCTTCTGTATCAGCGCGATAGACCTGTCCTCTGTGGGTCAAGACGTCACTGAAGCGTTTGGCAGTCTGCTGAATGATGTTTTCAATGACATCATGGCCGAAAGCGGCTTTTAGCTCGAGTGTGCTGTTAACCGATAAGACCAAAAGCAGTTTTGGCTGAAGCAGAGGTAAAGCATGCTTCTGGATACCACTGAGATCGTCCATCAACGCCAATCGATTGGGTAGCTTGGTCGCAGCATCATGGCGGGATACCCAGTAAAGGTGGCGGATATAAGCCCTCACAGTATCACTGGCCACACCGCTGAGAGTGCCTATCAGAACGAAAAAACCGGCTCGGTAGAGCCAGTTGATGGTGACTTGCATCTCACCGCTGACGACGTCTATCGGCATATAGGGGCCGAGTGCCAATCCTCCCAGCACCGCCACGACAACACCACCGGCAACGCCATATATCATGCCCGACAATACGATGGGGACATACATGGAGTGGGAATAAACATACTTGATGCCGCCTGTATTGTAGACAAACAGGCTGACGCCAATAACCATCAGCAGCAGTAAAGGTGCTGCAGAATAATTAATGACTTGCTTGTGGCGGTTAAACCACTGAAAAACATCTACGGTGTGCATCGTCCAACTCGCTCCGTGTTAATGACCATGCTTGCTGGCGAATCATCAATGAAATATCGCCTTCCTGACACGCGCAAATTCGATACTACGCCTAAAGTCATAGAAAACAAACTGTTATTTATTGCTTCAAATCTGTTCAAGCGGCGTCATGATCGTTTTGAAGCATTTATACCTGCTTTATTGTCATCAGTAGTGAGAAATCCAGGGCGAGATAAGCGCTACGAGGGTGTTAACTCTCTATATTCAAATAAAGAATATACAAAAAGAAAATATATATTTTATATTTATATGGGGTTTTGTTATTTTCTTCATATCAATCAGAAAGGTTTGAGACGAATCAGGAATGAATATCAGATTGGATAATGCGCCGCTCACTGACGAGCAACTCGCGCAGCTCAATAATTTACTGCAGGGGCTGGAAAGCTGGCAGGTCGAATGGCTGTCTGGCTACCTGTCAGGCTTTCGTGCTGCACAGGAGGCAATGCAGGGACAAGCTGTTTCCGTGCCTGATGCTCAGAAGCCTAGTTCGGTGGCACTGACTATTCTGTATGGCTCGCAGACCGGCAATACTGAAGATGTCGCCAATCTGCTGGCTGAGAAGGCACTGGCAAACGGTATTGAAGCCAAGGTGGTGGATATGGCCGAGTACAAGCCCAAACAGCTGAAAAATGAAGAATATCTTGCCATTCTCTCTTCTACGCATGGGGAGGGCGATCCACCGGATAATGCGCTTGATCTGTATGAGTTCTTACACAGCCGCAAGGCGCCGGAATTAAAGCAGCTGCAGTACAGCGTTCTGTCGCTGGGTGACTCCAGCTATGAATTTTTTTGCCAGACCGGCAAGGATTTTGATGCCAGGTTATCTGCTTTAGGTGCAACGGCCCTCGTGCCGCGGGTGGATTGTGACGTGGATTATGATGAAGCTGCTGACGCCTGGATTAACGAGCTGATTGAGGCCTTGTCAGCAACAGCTGCTATTAGCACCACGCCGAGCTTTAATTTACCTGCTCAAACAGCAGCCAAAACTGCGTATGACCGTAAAAATCCGTTTCCAGCCGAGGTATTGGAAAAGCAGGTTCTGAGTGGACGCGGCTCCAGTAAAGAGGTCTTGCATCTGGAATTGTCTCTGGACGGTTCAGGCCTGCAATATCAGCCTGGTGACGCACTGGGCGTGTATGCCCAGAATGATCCTGCTTTGGTAGCGGCTGTGATTGAAACTCTCGGCTTTGACCCTGAAACTTTGATTGATAACGACACAGAGCAACAAAAACTGAGCGAGTTGTTGCTGTATCAACGCGAGATTACGGTTCTGACCCGGCCGATGATGGAACATTGGGCCGAACTGGCTGGCTCTGAAGCACTTAATTCACTGGTCGCTGATAAAGCTGCATTAAATGAATGGCTGCAGGGCAGGGATGTGCTCGACCTGATTCAGGCTTATCCGATCAAGAACCTGGATGCGACTACTTTTGTAAACCTACTCCGCAAACTGCCACCCAGAATGTATTCGATTGCATCCAGCCAGGCCGCGGTCGAGGATGAAGTCCATATTACTGTGGCCGCAGTGCGCTATTCGGCACATGAACGTGAGCGTAGTGGTGTGGCCTCAACCTGGCTGGCTGACAGACTGACAGAGGACAGCAAAGTCCCTGTCTACATAGACAGCAATAAAAACTTCAAACTGCCGGATGATGACAATACGCCAATCATCATGATTGGTCCCGGTACCGGTGTTGCGCCATTTCGCAGTTTTATGCAGGAGCGTGAGGAACGTGATGCGAAAGGACGAAACTGGCTGTTTTTCGGTGATCAACACTTTTTAAGTGATTTTCTCTACCAGGTCGAATGGCTGGCCTGGCGTAAATCCGGCTTGCTGACGCGTCTTGATGTCGCTTTCTCACGTGATCAGGCTGAGAAAGTTTATGTGCAACACCGTCTCAGACAGAATGCGATTGATATCTGGAACTGGCTGCAGGAAGGGGCGCACATTTATGTCTGCGGTGATGCCGACAACATGGCACCGGACGTGAATGAAGCCTTACTGGACATCATCAGCCAGCAGGGTGGAAAAACCCGTGATGAAGCCAGCGACTATCTGCGACAGCTTACCAGAGACAAGCGTTACCAGCGCGATGTCTATTAATGCGATTCGCAGACCTTAAAACCCTTTTAGGTGATTATGAACGATAAGTTACCCGAAGCAGAGCTGCTTAAACTCAACAGTCAATTTTTGCGTGGTCATATTGAAGAGGGCCTTGCCGATATGGCAACAGGGGCCATCTCCGATGATGATAATAAACTGCTTAAATTCCACGGCAGTTATATGCAGGATCATCGGGATCTGCGTGATGAACGCCGTCATCAGAAACTGGAGCCGCTGTATTCCTTTATGGTGCGTCTGCGCCTGCCGGGTGGGGTGTTAAGTCCGCAACAATGGCTGGGCCTGGATGCGATCGCCGATGACTGCTCCAACGGCACTTTGCGTCTGACGACACGGCAGACTTTTCAATTTCACGAAATCCTGAAAAAAGATCTGAAATCTTTTATGCAGCAGATCAATCAGCTGCTGCTCGACAGCAAAGGCGCCTGCGGTGATGTAAACCGTAATGTCGTCACCAGTATTAACCCGCAGCAGTCATCGGTGCATGCCGAGGTGTATCAGATTGCACAGGATATCAGCGAACATCTCTGCTGGCAGTCAGGTGCCTATGGCGAAATCTGGCTGGGTGAGGACAAGGTCTTTCAGAGCGGTGAACCGGAAGAACCGTTTTATGGCGATGTCTATCTGCCGCGTAAATTTAAAATTGCGATTGCGGTGCCGCCCCGCAATGATTGTGATGTACTTGCCAACGATATCGGTCTGATTGCGATTGTCGATAATGGTCAGTTGCAGGGCTTTAACATTGCTGTCGGTGGTGGTTTCGGTATGTCGTATGGCGAACCAGCCACTTATCCGCGGCTGGCTTCAGTAGTCGGCTTTGTGCCCGCTGATCAGGCTGTGAAGGCCTGTGAAGCCATCGCCGCCATCCAGCGTGATTTCGGTGACCGCAGCAATCGTGCTCATGCCCGTTTTAAATACACGATTGATGATAACGGGCTGGACTGGTTTAAAAACAAGTTCGCCGAGTATCACGGTCAGCCGCTGGAGGCGGTCAGAGAATTCGAGCTAGAAGAAAATGGCGATAAGTTCGGCTGGACTGATGGTGAAAACGGTCAGTCTCACCTGACTTTATTCATACCCGGTGGTCGCGTTGCCGATACTGAAAAACAGTTAACCCGGACCGGCTTGAGGGAGATTGCGAAAATGCTTCAGGGTGAGTTTCGTGTCACCTGCAATCAGAACCTGATGATTGCCAATATCAGTCCGGAGCAACGCAAAGAGATTGAAGCCATCGTTACAAAATATCAGCTCGATGATGGTAGTCAGGGTTCAGCCTTGCGTTTGAATGCGATGGCCTGTGTTGCATTACCGACCTGTGGTCTTGCCATGGCTGAGGCCGAGCGATATCTACCGGAGTTTATCGAGAAGCTGGAAAAGATCGTGGTCGATGCCGGTCTGCCGGATCAGTTGATCAACATTCGGATGACCGGCTGCCCCAATGGCTGTGCCCGGCCATACCTGGGTGAAATCGGCCTGACGGGTAAGGCGATTGGTAAATATAACCTCTATTTGGGGGCTGATTTCAGTGGCCAGCGGCTGAACCGACTGTATTTAGATAATGTAGCTGAGCAAAAGATCATCGATACGC
>JABURN010000158.1 GCA_014762585.1 Methylophaga sp. | reverse complement strand
TGCGCTGAATACTGTCGCCTCACCATGAGCCAGGTATTCGATTACAAAACGACTGCCATGGTCAGCAGCCTGATGCCTGGCGGGCATAAAAGCCGTCAGCGCGGACCGGGGTCGGAGTTTTATCGCAAAACGCATTTTCTTGATGAGCCGGAGCCGGCCCGTATTGATCTCAATGCCAGCCTGACCGATCCATTCGAAAACCTGCAGGTACGAAGTTATCGTCAGCGCAGCAAACTGGATGTCCTGGTGCTGGTAGATGGCTCTTCATCGATGATTTATGGCGATAAAGTCAACATGGTAAGCAAGCTGTTCGACAGTATCTGCCAGTCTGTTGCTGCAGCAGGAGATGAGATGACGGCGTATTTATTCACGGATGAATTGCAAGCCCTGACGGATGCCGATAGTTTGCAAACCGCTTTCGACACAGTGGGTCCGGAACATAATCAGGCTTCTGCGTATATGGAAATTCAACGTGTTTTGCCCGGCAGGCAATCTCTGATCTTTCTGATCTCTGATTTTCACTGGCCAGAATGGCAACTGCATGCTCTGTTCACAGCCCTGTCAGCGCATGCCGTGGTACCCGTGATTTGCTGGCAAAGCCGCGAATATGACGATTATCCCTTGTGGCGTTTTGTTGAAATGACCGATCTGGAAACAGGCAAAAGCACACTGGTGTTTGTGACCCCCAATCAAAGAGAACTGATTAGGCGGCGCTACCAGGAACGTCAGCACTATCTGAATACCCAGTGTCGTGGCTTCAATCAGCGTCCTTTCTGGCTGTTGGATCACTATGAAGCGAAGCAGATGAGTCGTTTTTTTGCGATTTAGCCCTGAGGCAAAATCATGAAACGCTGTTTTATCATTATCTTGTTATTAGCCTGGCTCGCCGGCCCTAATGCAGTAACGGCAAACGAAGCGACCGCGACTGCAAGCATTCTGCAACAGGACCAGGGCCGCAACTACGGGATCATGGTGGGCGACTTGATCCATCATCGCTTTGTTATCAGAGTCAAAGCCCCCTTCAAGCTCATTCAGTCCTCGCTGCCACAAGCGGGAGAACTGACTTACTGGCTGGAACTGCGGGACGTCTCGGTTTCGACAAAAGAGTCTGATGACCAGACACTGTATCTTATCGACCTTAAATATCAGACTTTCTATGCCCCACTCGATGTCAGAACCCTAAACATCCCCGCCATCACACTCGACTTTTCTGCTGGCGATGAACGTTACCAGCTGCGCCTGCCTGACTGGGATTTTACGATGTCCCCGATCAAGGAGATCACCCCCAGTGGGGTCGGCAATGAAAACAATGTTGCCGCTTTTATGAAAGCGGCTATTGCCCCCTCAAACTTCTCACTGAACGAGCTCAATCAGCGTATCACCATGCTGATCGTGGCTATCATTCTGATCCTCATGATGCTTTTATGGCTCCACGGGCTTTTGCCAAAACTGGGGCAATCACCCTTCAGTGAAGCAGCAAAACAAATACGCCGCCGACAGCGTGGCGGCCTGAACACCAACGATGATTACCTTGCCTGTCTGCAGGCAGTGCATCAGGCGATTAACCGGCGTGCTGAGACATCGGTATTTGCCGATCAACTCGACGATTTTCTAATCCTGTTCCCCCAGTTTCGTGGCCTGCGTCAGCAGCTCAGAGAATTTTTTGAACAGTCCCGAGCGGCTTTTTTTCTGGATAAACAGCCCGCTGAATCGGTGATTCAGGATTGCCTGAATTTATCTCGACAGATGGCGGCAGCTGATAAGGTCAGTGCCGTTAAATGAATCTGGCTTTCTCACATCCCTGGCTATTGCTGCTGTTACCCCTCTGCCTGTTGCCATTGGCATCCAGCCTGTTTGAACGGCGTGCTGCTGCCAGCATTCCGCTTGTTATGCTCAGTCCGGTCACCATCTGGCTTCATCGCTTGATTCTGGCCTCTGCCATTATCAGTATCGCAAGTCTGATTATCGGCATGGCCGGACTGCATATCCTCGAGCAGACGGTCAGTCGCACCGGCAACGGTGCCCATATCGTTTTCGTACTGGACCGCAGTGCCAGTATGAATGAAACCTTTGGCGGAAAGACTCCGGACGAAAATGAGCAGTCAAAGGCACAGGCGGCAAGGCGACTGCTGTCTGAGTTTGTCAGCAACCGTCCACATGATCTGCTTGGTGTCGCCGGTTTCAGCACCCAGCCGTTTTATGTCAGCCCGCTGACCGAACATAAATCCGCGATTCAGGCCGCCATCAACAGCATGGAAACACCCGGCCTGGCTTTCACTAATGTTGCTAAGGGACTTGGCATGGGGCTGAGTTATTTTAAAGATCAGCCACACACGGGTTCGCGGGTCATCGTGCTGGTCTCGGATGGGGCCGCATCGCTTGACCACCGCGCCCAGAAGACCTTACGAGAGTGGTTTGAACGTTATCGGGTCAGCCTTTACTGGTTTTTCCTGCGTACCGAGAACGGACTCGGTATTTATAGCGAACCGGGCTCACCCCAGGATGATAATCCACGAGTGATGCCCGAACGCCATCTGCACAAGTTTTTTAACACCTTATCCGTTCCCTACCATGCTTACGAGGTCGATACCGTCGAATCTCTGCAGGACTCTATTGCTGAGCTGGATGAGTTGGAAAGCCTGCCACTAATCTATGAAGAAAAGATTCCGCGACAGCCCCTCTCGGTCTGGTTATACAGTATCGCGCTGCTGGGACTGCTGCTGTTAATCGCGGTCAAACTGCTGGAGAAAAGATCATGACTCTGCGGCGTGTCTACCTGCGCTCTTTGCTGGTGTTTGGATTAATCATCTTGCTGGTGTTGCTCGGTTTATCAGTGCTTGAAAGGCAACGATTAAGCGGTATTAACCAGACACTGCAACAACTTGAAACCGGCCGTTTTATCAAGGCCGATGATGTCGATCTCAGTCAGTCTGAAAACCAGTTCGCCTATGCCTGGCACCTGCATCAGCAAGGTTTGTTTGAAGCGGCTGTGGATGCCTACGGCAGGGCAGAACGTGCCGTGGCGCCTGATTTTGTCAAAGTGATTCACTACAATATGGGTAATCTGTACCTGGAACAGGCGATTAAGGTCGCAGAACAGATGGGCATCGATCGGGCTACTGCACTGGCCGATGTCGCCAAAGATCTCTTCCGTAGCGCCCTCAAACAAGATCCAGACTTCTGGGCAGCAAAATATAACCTGGAGGCGGCACAACGTCTGTCCCGTGATCTTCCTCTGGGTGATCTTCAGGAATCCAAGGCAGCTGAGGAAAGCTCAGAAGAATTATGGTCAGCGATGCCCGGTTTTCCACTGGGCCTGCCATAGGAGTCTGATATGGTCCGCCTCATCAGCCTGATCGCCGCCGCGTTTTTTACCCTGCTGGCATTATTTCTACCGCCACTGCCTTTTCCGGTCAAAACCTATAACTATGTATTTATGCTGGATATCACCCGCAGCATGAACGTTCAGGATTACAGCGATGCCGACGGCGGCGCTATAAGCAGGCTTGAACGCAGTAAAAATGCCATGCTGGCTGTGGCACGCAGTCTTCCCTGCGGCTCAAAAATCGGACTTGGCGTTTTCACTGAACGCAGTCCCGCCCTGCTTTACTCACCGATTGAGGTCTGTGCCGATTATCCGGTACTGGAAGCCAGCATTAAGGAACTCGACTGGCGCATGGCCTGGGTGGCCGACAGTAATATCAACCAGGCGCTCTACAACACACTGGAACTGATGCAGAGTGATGTCTTGGTAGGGAACAAGCTGGTATTTTTCACCGACGGCCATGAAGCCCCACCGGTCAACCCGCGCTATGCGCCGGATTACAGCTATATCGAGATGCTGCAGGACACAGCGGAAGACTGGCGAAGCGGTCTTATCGTGGGTGTCGGTCAGCATCAGAAAAGTAAAATTCCCAAGTTTGATGAGGAGGGTAAACAGATTGGCTTCTATACCGCTGAGGATGTGCCGCATGCAAGCCGTTTCGGGCTGCCCGAAGATCCCAGCAGAGTCGAAGGCTATATTCCACGAAATGGTCCCTGGGGAACGGCCAAGGTAGTTGGCACGGAGCATTTATCCAATGTCCATGAAGACTATCTGACCAAGCTGGCTAAACAGACAAAAATGCATTTCCACCATCTGCAGGACGATGCCGGTCTGTCACTAGCACTCAAACATGAGGCCTTTGTTGACCGACAGGTGCAGCCGACCCGTTTGAATGCCGTTGCTGCATTGCTGGCAGTGTTACTGATGGTTTTCTGCTACCACCCATTCCGGTCCAAATGGCCTCAGCGTCTGAGGCCGGTCAGGTAATTATTCCTGTTGCTCTGCACACAGGCTGGGTAACACCGCTACTGCAAGATCAACCTGGAGCGTATCCATTTTATGCGCTTTAAGAAAGAACTGCTGCACACGGTAAGCTTCCCGCTCCAGTTCGATTCTGCGCTCACAGGATGTATCCGTTGTTTCCATGACCCCGTTCTTATGTTGCAGAAAATGCACCATCTCATGCAGCACAAAACCTCTGGCAGCATGGTCGGAGGCCAATGCCATGCGCTTATCATAAAAGATGGTTTCAGTATCAGTGTCGTAGTAGGCAACAGCAGTACAGTAATTACCCCCACATAGGGTGCTTGAAAGCGCTTCCTGCGTCACTGCCGACAATTTTGGCAGGTAACCGGGATCACTGTAAGCGGTCAGTGTTACTGCCCAGACAAACAGACTTTGAAGTAATGCATCCATAAAATTCTTTTTCTCAAATCAGTTCAAACAGACGCTGCATCGCTCGCTCATGACCGATTTGCTGCTGGCGCAGATTGCTGTAATTAGCCATCAGTTCGCCGAACACATAAGTGCCTTCGACTGTGGGCAGATAATTGGCAAAATCCACCAATAAGTGATCCTGATCGGCCTCTATCCCTTTTTCAGTCAATTGCCGGGTCACCTGAACCAGCCTGTTGGCAATCACTCTTTTGTCCTCATGAACATGCAACTGCAATTGTTCCAGCAGTTGCTGATAGTAAGCGGTATCCCTTGACGGGTCATGGCCGGGCTTTTTCTGATAAAGCGACAATAACCAGACTTCAGGCGGGGTCGGATCACTGACTGAGAGCATTTCTTTGGGTTTTTCTGCCGGCATCCCGCCCTGCAGATTTTCCGGTACCGGCACAACGGGAATGTAATCCTGTTGTTCGTTGAAACTGTCTCCAGAGACCTCTTCTTCTCCACAGGCAACAACACTAAAAACCGCTGTCGCGACCACAAGCGTTTTCAACAGATACGAAAACATGGCTTTAGCTCCTAAGTCGGGCATGTGTACGGATCTGTGATTGATTTCCGCTGAGACTCATGTTCAAACACTACTCTCATTATTTTCAGACGTATTCAAAGAGACTCATATAGTGAGCTTTTCATGGCTTTATTAAGGAATAGTTCCAGGCTTGAGATAGCCAAAGACGATTTAATAAGCCGGTGATAAAGGGCAAAAAAACGCCGGCAAAAGCCGGCGTTTTTATGCGATCCAAACCTGAATTATTTT
>JABURN010000170.1 GCA_014762585.1 Methylophaga sp. | reverse complement strand
GTAATCGACAACATTGACGTGAATATTTATGACCGCCTGGCCATCAGCAGTACCTTCCAGCGTGTTGGTTGCTGCATTCCAGCTAAACTGGATTTCTACACCATTGGAGGTCAGCGGGTTGCCGAACTGATCAACGATGCCATCAGCATGGATTTCAACTGGGTTTTCTGCGGCAGGACCGTCTGCGCCAAAATTGATTGGCAGGGTAACAACAGGCGCACCGTTATCATCACCCAGTGAGTCGATGTTACCAACACCATTTTCTGTATCGTCTTCATCAACCAGGGCAGATTCAGATCCATAAGGATAATCGCCCTCTTGGATTCCTTGCCCCGGGAATGGTTGTTCAGATTGTTCACCAATAACCGGGCTGTCGTCATCGACGTTAAGACGAACAATACCCTGTGCTGCATCACCATCAGCATCGGTGATAGTGAAGGCCATGTTGATGAGGAGGTTTTCTTCAAATGAACCTGTTTCAGCGGTATCTGGATGATCAACAGGACCATAGATACCGGCGGTGAAGTTCAGTGTCGCTGGGTCGATTTGCGCGCTGAAGATGATCTCAGCACCTTCGAACTCTTGAGCGACTCTTGCAGAGGGAAGGCTGTCGGCCTCACCTGCGATATAGCCAATCAGGGTCAGACCATCTGGAGAAACCCAGATTTGAATCGGCTGACCGCCTGAAGTCAGACCATTAGGTTGCGAGACAACCGGGTTAAAACTGATAGTCCCTGGACCATTCAGACCATAGTCAGCATTCAGGGTACCAGAGAAGAAAGTCGGATTGGGTGATGGCAGATCATCACCGGGATTGGAGTCACCCACACCAAAATGCGGTGCCGGGAAAAGCTGGTAGCCGGTATCAGACTGGAAAGCACCCTGGATACCTGAAATCAGGTTGTTGAATGCGATAAAAGCGGCTTCGCTGTCAAAGAATCCGAGGTCATCTTCATCAAGTTCAACAGTAATAAGACCTGCCGTTGGGACGCCATCAATCAACTGCTCATCAATGTATTCATCAATGGTATTGGTAACGCCAATCGTTTCAAAACCAGCATCGGGCGTGATTTCTGGGTTCAGGTAGTTAACAAAGACAGCATCATGACCGCCATCACTGCCTTCAACACCGGCACCGGCCGCGGTTGCTTCGCCAGCTTCTGTAGGATCTTCGCCTTCGAGGATGGCCTGCTGAATAGCGGCGACATCATCAGGTACGTCATCACCTTCTGATTCTGCAAACTCGGTGGCATTTGGGTTGAACACAGCGGAATCAAGCATCGCCTGACTGTCTCTACCCAGGTCCATCACACTGCCATCTGCAAATTCAATCTCAATGGCACCGGCAGGACCAGTGCTGATTACTTCATTCGCATAAACGCGATCACCTGCCTGCAAAGTTCTGATTGAACCATCTTCAGCTGTTGCGGTTACCGTACCTACGACAGCTGTAATTACGCCGATTTGAGTCGCCATTAGTCATCCCCTTCCAATTTCATCCATTAAAGGCCATTCATTGGCCCGGCATGCACACGGCTGAAAATTCAGTCGGTGCTTTTATTCGAACGGTGACCATTCTCTGGGAATAGGAAAAGGCAAACTATTGTACGGTGGTACTAATTTGAGACTTTTTTTCAGCATCAAAAACGAATATTAAATCTATTTCAATCGTTTTTATCGATAACAACTGACAGTTTTTGCCGTCCTGCAAGCAATGGGATGATTATCCGCGTTTATTGACGAGTTGTGCCCGGGGGGAGACTGAGACGGCATGGCTGGCCAGTTGATCCAGCACAGTTGTGACTAATTTGCGCGACAGCCAGGCTTCGCCGTCATGCATGACACGGACGGCGCGGACAATCGCATGGCGCTGCTGATGCAGCATAAAGCCTTTACAGCTGAAGCCGGTCGCTTCCAGTCTGGCGTAATCGGCCTCTTGCTCGGTGATGATAAGCGTCTTGATATCAGGCGCCCGTAAATAGGCATGCATACAGAGTTCATCTGCAGGCAGCTTGCAGTTCACATCTGATAACACCAGGATATCGGGCCGGATATCGCAGACTGTTTTCAGCATGGCCTCAGTATCGGCCATCGCGATAGTGTGCAGCGTGATGCCGGACTGACTTTCCAGCAAGGCTTTTTCCTTGGCAATATCCTCGCCTATTAGACAGACTTTAATCATGCGTAAGGCCTGAGCAGGTTGGAAATCAATCGCCACTGCTGTTCCCAGCCGTTGAGGGGGGATTGGCGGTAACTGCTGCGAACATATTGCTGCATATGACCTTCAATCACCGTCAGCAACAGATTGGCGGTTTCATTCACAGGGCGACCGCCTGCTTCTGTCAGGCTGAGTTCACGCTCGCGCAGAATTTGCCGAAACTGGGTTTCCAACCGGTCGAAAAACTGGCTGACACGCTGACGCAAACGTTCGGTTTCACCGGTCAATGCCGCCCCCACCAGCACGCTGGTAATGCCCGGGTTCTTGGCGCTGAACCCCAAAAGCAGTGTCATGATCTTTTCAATACGTGACAGCGCGTTCTGATCTTCTTCCATGATCCGGCGAATCAAGCCGAACACGGTGTCTTCGGCAAAGCCAATCAGGCCCTCAAACATCCGTGCTTTGCTGGGGAAGTGACGATAAAGCGCCGCCTCGGACACATTGAGACTGGCTGCCAGCTTGGCGGTGGTGATACGCTCGCCGGGATGCTGCTCTAGCTGGCTGGCCAGGGCTTCCAGGATCTGTTGGCGACGGGAGCTTTTCACTTCGGCTCGTGTTGGTTCTACATTGTCGTTCATCGTGCGCCCCCGCGAATCAGGGTGCCAACCCCTTCATCCGTAAACAGTTCCAGTAATACCGCATGCTGCACCCGGCCATCGATAATATGCGCGGTAGTGACACCGGCCTGTACCGCATCCAGAGCGCAGCCGATTTTCGGCAACATACCGCCGTAAATCACGCCGTCATCAATCAGTTCATTGACTTGTCTGGCATTCAAGCCGGTCAATAGCTTGCCGTCAGCATCCAGCAGACCCGCTGTGTTTGTCAACAAGATGAGTTTTTCCGCCTGCAGCACTTCGGCGATTTTACCCGCCACCAGGTCGGCATTGATGTTGTAAGACTCGCCATCTTTGCCGACCCCAATAGGCGCGATAACCGGAATGAAATCACTGTGGATGAGCATATCGATGACACTGGTATCTATACTGGACACTTTGCCGACATGGCCCAGGTCTATCATTTCAGAGGCTTTTACTGCCGGATCGTCGCTACCCTTTGAAACATGCAGTTTCTCGGCATAGATCAGGCTGCCGTCCTTGCCGGTCAGCCCGACGGCACGGCCGCCATGACTGTTCACAAGATTCACAATGCTCTTATTGACCTGACCGCCCAGCACCATTTCAACGATATCCATGGTTTCGCTGTCAGTGACCCGCATACCATTGATGAACTCACTCTGCTTGCCAACACGCTGTAGCAGGTCGCCGATTTGTGGCCCGCCACCGTGTACGATCACCGGATTCAGGCCGACGGCTTTCATCAACACCACATCGCGGGCAAAGCTGTTTTTCAGATCCTCATCAACCATGGCGTTACCGCCATATTTGATGACGAAGGTTTTACCCGAAAACCGCTGTATATATGGCAGGGCCTCAGTCAGAACCTGAGCGATATGGGTGGCGCGTTGTGTATTCAGACTCATGATATTGTTCTTCTAAAATAGTAATGACAACGTCGGCTTAATCTGCAGCATCTGCTGAATAAAGGCCTGTTTAATGTGTTCCAGTTCTTCTTTACTGGTCGCTTCAAAGCGCAAAGTCAGTCCGGGAACCGTATTGGATGCCCGCACCAGCCCCCAGCCCTGCGGATAGTCAACGCGGATCCCATCCACCGTTGATAGCTTGCCGCCGACAAACTCGACATTGGCCTGCAGTTGTTCGATAAAGCGGTGGCTCTCGCCTTCGGCCATCTCGACAATGATTTCCGGCGTGCTGACCCTGGAGGGCAAGGCGGCAAACACCTCGGTAGGGGTGCGCTCCAGCGGATCAGCGGCGAGCAATTCTAGCAAGCGTGCCGCCGAGTATAAAGCATCATCAAAGCCATACCAGCGGTCGCGGAAGAAGAAGTGACCGGTCATTTCACCCGCCAGCATCGCATTGTGTTCTGACATCAGACTCTTGATCACCGAATGACCGGACGGTGTCATTATCGGGTTCCCCCCGGCTCGGCTGATCACCTCTTCCAGCATACTGGTGGATTTCACATCAAACAGAATCGTCGCCCCCGGTTGCTCGACGAGCATGTACTGGGCCATCAACAGCAGCAGCCGGTCCGGCCAGATAATATTGCCATCGCCATCGACGACGCCCAGCCTGTCACCATCGCCGTCATAGGCAAGCCCCAGCTCGGCTTCCTGTTCCTTCACGGTTTTGATCAAATCCTGCAGGTTTTCCGGCTGTCCCGGATCAGGGTGATGGTGTGGGAAACGGCCATCAACCTCACAGAATAACTCGGTGACCTGGCAGCCGAGCGCATCAAATAAATCAGCGGCAACATTGCCCGCGACACCATTACCGCAGTCAATGACAATCCGCATTGGCCGGCTCAGTTTAATTTCACCGGCAATGCGGTCGATATAAGCCTGCTTGATGTTCTCCTGGCTCAGCTGGCCCTGTCCCTGTTTGAGCCGCTTGTCTTTAATGCGCTCATACAAGCGACTGACGCCGTTACCCAACAGGGTTTTACCGGCAATGACGATCTTCAGGCCGTTATAGTCGGTGGGGTTGTGGCTGCCCGTGATCATCGCACCGGTATGCGTTTCCAGATGCTCACAGGCAAAATAAACCATCGGCGTCGGCACCTGCCCGACATCAATCAAATCACAGCCGGTGCTGAGCACCCCCTTGATAAAGGCCTGTGCCAGACTGTCGCTGCTGAGGCGACCATCACGCCCCAGTACCAGTCGATGCTGTGACTGATCCAGCGCTTCACTGCCCACTGCCTGACCCAGTTGCTCCATCACAGCCGGAGTCAATTGTGTATCGACTTTTCCGCGAACATCGTAATGACGAAAAATGGCTTTGTCGGGAAGCGTCTGCACGGTTTGGATCTGCTCCTTAGGTTGAGAATGGGGTGTTTTTGATGCCTGGCTGAGGGCGTGCTCCACGATAAGCTCGGGATCGGAGGACATCAGCACTTCCTCCTCAACTTTTTCCTGTATTTTTGCTGCCGTTTTGCCCGGTGAGGGTGGCGTGCCTTTTTTGGGAATCACCAGATGGCTGATATCCAGCGACACGGCTTCAAGTGCGCCATGATGAATTTTGTAATCAGGCTTAAGATTACTGTGCTGAAGATCATCAAGCTGTTGCCGGAGCGACTCGCTGTCCTGATTCAACAATCGCTGATGATAAAAGTCACGCAAGCACCACAGGATAACCAGGACCAGGCCCAGTATGAACATCATTAGAGAAGCCCTTGGCATCACCGCTTTTTGTTCAGGCCAGTACTGCAATGTACAGTGGGTATTGGGAATAGCCGCAGAGAATGCGGTCTTATTTATTTTGAACT
>JABURN010000159.1 GCA_014762585.1 Methylophaga sp. | reverse complement strand
GCTTATTTTCTCGATCGCAGTTTGTGGACACGCTCTTACGGTGTGGTGCTGACTTCCGCTACTTTACGCGGCATGGGCTTGTTCCACCGTTTCCGGATGGATTGTGGCCTGCACCGCTTTGATGAGCAGCATTTTCTGGCAGTGCCGTCACCGTTTAAATATCGGGATCAGGCCACATTAAACCTGCCCGCGATGCAATACCTGCCTAATGAGCAGCAACAGCAGTGGCGACGCGAAGTCGTGACCAGACTGAAAGAAATTATTGATACCAGAGAAGCCACCCTGGTCTTGTTCACGTCACGTGAGGTGATGGAAGCCGTTTACCGGCAGTTACCGGCAGAGATCAGCAGGCTGGTGTTGATCCAGGGCGATACGCTGTCCCCCAAGAACATGGTGCAGCGCCATATCCGTCAGGTTGAAGCGGGTCATGGCAGCATTATTTTCGGCATGGACCGATTCGCCGAAGGCGTCGATTTGCCGGGTAATCTCTGTACCCATGTCATTATCACGAAACTGCCGTTTCCGGTGTTCACGCGGCCTATTGAGCAGGCCAAGCAGGAGTGGATCATTCGTCGTGGCGGTCAGCCTTTCACGGCATTGTCCTTGCCTGCAGTCAGCGTGAAACTGATTCAGGCCTGCGGGAGACTGCTGCGTAAAGAAACCGACAGTGGCCGCATAACGATTCTCGACCGCCGCCTGCTGACAAAGGGCTATGGCAAGCAGTTGCTCGAGCATTTGCCGGATTATCGGTTAATTCGTTGATGTGAATAAACCACAGAGGCACAGAGTTCACAGAGAATAGTCATTTCAGTAGAGATTTCACAGCTATCGGAGCAGAGGCATTTTTTCAGCATAGGGATGAGATCCTTCGGCTCACGCTGAATATGACAGAGAAAACCGAAAGACTTCGCTTTGTCACAGCTTGGCTCGAAGCTTCTAAAAAAACACCACTGGTCTTTTGATAACTCTGTGTGGTCTGTGCCTCTGTGGTTAAAAAAAAGCCCCAATTAAGGGGATTTTCATAAATAAGACGGTCAGTCTTATTCGCTACGGCTGGTGACTTCCAGCAGGTGGTAGCCGAACTGGGTTTTCACCGGGCCCTGTACGGTATTGACCGGTGCAGAGAAAACGACTTTATCGAACTCCGGCACCATCATGCCGGGGCCGAATTCACCCAAATCACCGCCGCTACGGCCGGATGGGCAGGAGGAGTGTTCTTTGGCGATATCACCAAAGTCAGCACCCTGTTCGATTTCACGTTTCAGTTCCAGACAGATTTCTTCACTGTCGACCAGAATGTGTCTAGCAGTCGCTTTTGCCATGAGTAGAATCTCGTTTGAGTTAAAAGGATCTATTGTACCATTTAAGCTGCTTGTTTGAGGGTATGCAGCAGTGCCCTGGCGGTCGCTTCTGATGACTGTGGATTCTGACCGGTGATGAGCAGACCATCCACACAACAGTTTTCAGTCCAGTCCTGCGCTTTCACAAAGCGGCCACCCCGTGCCTTGAGTCCGTCCTCAAGCAGGAAAGGAACGATATCAGTCAGCCCGACAGCGTCTTCCTCACTGTTACTGAAAGCAGTGACGGTGCGATTATCGACCACCGGTTGACCATTTTTGTCGTGCACATTCATCAGTGCCGCCGGTGCATGGCAGACAAAGCTGATGGGCTTATCCTGATTGAGGAAAGATTTAATCAGGTTGATGGAGTAAGAGGAGTGGGCCAGATCCCACAGGGGGCCATGACCGCCGGGATAGAACACCGCGTCGTAATCATCGGCCCTGACTTGTGCTAGGGGGAGTGTATTGGCCAACTGTTTTTGCGCGTACTTGTCTGCTTTAAAACGCTCTGTCGCGGCAGTCTGGAAGTCAGGGCTGTCGCTTTTGGGATCCAGTGGCGGTTGGCCGCCTCTGGGTGATGCCAAAGTCACCTTAATGCCGGCATCACGGAAAACGTAATATGGCGATGCAAACTCTTCCAACCAGAAGCCGGTTTTTTCTTTGCTTGCTCCCAGGCGATCATGTGAGGTTAAAACCATGAGTATGTGCATATGTCCTCCTTGTCTTGAATATGGGTGTCTATGCTGACACATCCTTATTGCTAATGATTCCCTTCATGGTCAAATTGACCCTGTTGCAGATAGTGAATGACCTGCCGAATGACCGTTTCCCTACTCATCATAAACGGGTGACTCACCGGCAGGCAGATATGGTCCTTCATGCCCTCCAGCCGGGTGCTTTCGACGGTGACCTGACCATCATTGGGTTTGGGAAGGAAAGGGGCACAAAGGATGTTGAAGGCTCGGCTGCCGGCAATAATGCCCAGATCAAAATTAGCAGAGCCGAGTCGTTCAATTGGCCCGTTTTTATCGGTGCCCAGTTCTGCCGCCACCGGGCCGAAAAACCGGTGATAGAAAGCATAGGGCTGCAGCCAGTCAGCAATCTGACTGCCGTGGTTGGGTGGACCCAGCATGACCACCCGGCCCAGGTTGTTGATGCTGTGATGCTGAAGATACTGTCTCACCAGAATGCCGCCCAGTGAGTGCGTGACAAAATGGGTAGTCATCGATGATGGTAGGTTTTTCAATGCTCCTGAGATGACCTGCTCACTCAAATTCTCGATATTGAATTTGCGGGAAGGGTAGTCGATATTGCACGTGTGATAGCCCGCCTGCTGTAAAGCCTTTTCTAATCTGCGCATGGAGCCTGAGGTACGGGCGAGGCCATGCAGCAGGATGACAGTTTGCGGTGCCTGGTAGCTGGTATCAGTCATACTCCATTTTACATCCCTAATAAGAACAGGGCCTACAAGCCCAGCTCACTCAGACCAGGATGGTCATCCGGTCGGGTACCGGCAGGCCAGTGAAACAGACGCTCTTCAGCTCTTATGGGCATGTCATTGATACTGGCAAAACGCGTCTGCATGAGACCTTTGTCATCAAACTCCCAGTTTTCATTGCCATAAGAGCGAAACCAGTTGCCGGCATCATCACGCCACTCATAAGCAAAACGTACTGCGATACGGTGATCATTGAAGGCCCACAGCTCTTTAATCAGACGATAATCCAGTTCTCGAGCCCATTTGCGTTGTAAAAACGCCCTGATCTGTGCTCGTCCCTGAGGGAACTCCGCCCGGTTACGCCATCGACTATCTTCCGTATAGGCCAGCGAGACCTTGTCCGGGTCCTTGCTATTCCATGCATTTTCAGCCATGCGGACCTTTTGTCTGGCGCTGTCTTCATCGAACGGTGGGAAGGGTGGTTTGCTTTCATCAGCCATGAGCATCTCCTGAGTAGAACGATTTGTCTACTTTATGGTAGACAGACCTGTCTCCCTGTGTCAAACTCATTTGTAGAGGAATGCCAATGACGGATAAAAGACAGCAACTCATTGAAACAGCTTTTGCGCTGTTTTATCGATATGGCACCCATGCAGTGGGGATAAACGAGATTCTTAAACAGTCCGGAATAGCCAAAAAAACCTTATACACACACTTTGATAGTAAAGCTTCGCTGGTCGAAGCAGTTCTGCACTATCGGGATGAGCGCTTTGTGAACTGGCTGGACCAGCGTATGCAGGACAGTGAACCAGGCAAAGCTGGCATATTGGCGATGTTTGACGCACTGGATGACTGGTTTAATGACCGGGTCGAGACACTGGCAAAATTCAATGGCTGTTTCTTTATTAACACCTGTGGTGAATATGCGGAAGCGGAAGCTTTACCGCACCAGCTTTGCTGTCAGCATAAATCACGGGTTCGGGATTTAATTGAAGCTCAGGTAAAAAGCCTTGGCGAGGTAAAGGAGCCTGAGTGGCTGGTGGATATCCTGGCTCTGTTGAAAGAGGGGGCGATTGTCACGGCCCAGGTTCAGGGTGATAAACAGGCAGCGATAAAAGCCCGTCGTCTGGCAGAGCAGATGCTGACTGCTCAGGAAGTCAGTCAGAAATGACCAGATAGATATCCTCAATTTGAATCTTGTCACCGCCGATGATTTTGCGTCGCTTACGCGTCTCGGCTTCATTATTGACGCTGACCAGACCTTGCTCAATCATCATTTTGGCTTCGGCGCCGCTGGCGGCAATTCCCTCAAATTTAAGGATTTTATAGAGCTCAACCGGGCTCTTGCTCAACACAACGTGAATAGTCTCGCTCATGAGGTTCCTCAGGGTAACGATCATCGGCTTTGAGCATTCATTACTGGCTCGCTTGTGCCTATTGACCGGATTTATTAAACAGCAACAAAATAAATAGAAACTCGACACAGTCTGTGACAGAACACCATGACACAGCAGACGGTTTGTCGCTATATTGGTCATTTTATCCTATCCGCAGCAGGGCGTGACGCATGAAAATTCTGGTTAATCTGATTCAACTGGCGGTTGTGCTCGCTATTCTCTATCCGGTTTATTACGTCTGGGATACCGGGCGTGTAGAAGATTTCTGTGAATTAATTGAACCCGGTATCTCCGTCTCTGAGTTGCAGAAACTGGCAGATGCGCAGGGTATAACACTGAATATGCCGGCAGACAATGAAACCGGCCAGTGGATGACCTCGGTTGAATCCAGCGCTTCTATTGATCGTTTTGCCTGTGTGATCATTGGCGCAGTGGATCGGGTAGCCAGTGCCAGGCTGGTGACAGAATAATAAAAAACCCGCCGAAGCGGGTTTTTTATTGAGCTTAAGCGCCGACGTAATTTATCAGGATACCGGCAGCAACCGCTGAGCCAATCACCCCGGCCACATTCGGCCCCATGGCGTGCATCAGCAGGAAGTTATGCGGATCCGATTCAAGCCCCAGTTTATTGGACACCCGGGCGGCCATCGGTACGGCGGATACACCGGCGGAACCAATCAATGGATTAATTGGCGCTTTGACCAGTTTGTTCAATACCTTGGCCATGATAACGCCGGAAGCGGTACCAATCGCAAAGGCCACCATACCCAGAACCAGAATACCCAGTGTCGCCATATCCAGGAAGCTTTCAGCGCTCAGTTTGGAACCGACAGCCAGACCCAGGAAGATAGTCACAGTATTGATCAGTGAGTTTTGCGTGGTATTACTCAGACGATCCACCACGGCACATTCCTTCATCAGGTTACCGAAGCAGAACATCCCCAGCAGCGGTGCCGCATCAGGCAGCAGGAATGCCACCAGAATCAACAGCAACAGTGGGAACACAATCTTCTCACGCTGAGACACATGACGCTGTTGTACCATCTTGATTTTACGCTCTGACTCACTGGTCAGCGCACGCATGATCGGCGGCTGAATCAGTGGCACCAGAGCCATATAGGAATAAGAGGCTACCGCAATCGCACCCAGCAGTTCCGGTGCCAGTTTACTGGCAACATAAATTGATGTCGGGCCGTCGGCACCACCGATGATGCCAATGGCAGCGGCATCGGCCAGGCTGAAGTCAAACACGCCGTAGTAAGAAAGGACGACGGCACCCATCAGGGTGGCGAAGATACCGAACTGGGCAGCAGCACCCAAAAACAGGGTTTTGGGGTTGGCCAGCAGTGGGCCAAAGTCAGTCATTGCGCCGACACCCATGAAGATGATCAGCGGAAAGGCCCCACTCTCGATACCGACAGGATAGAAGATATGCAGAATAC
>JABURN010000058.1 GCA_014762585.1 Methylophaga sp. | reverse complement strand
CGTCGAACTGACCCGCGAGGTCGCACGTCGTTTCAATCATCTCTATGGTCGTGAGAAAGATTTCGAAGAAAAAGCTGAAGCCGCTATCAAGAAAATGGGCAAGAAAAACGCCAAGCTCTATAACAACCTGCGTAAATCCTATCAGGAAAAGGGTGATGCTGAAGCCTTGGCCACTGCCCGTGAGCTCCTGAAAAACCAGCAAAACCTCGCTTTAGGTGATATGGAGCGTCTGTTCGGCTTTCTGGAAGGTGCCGGTAAAGTCATTCTGCCGGAACCGAAAGCGCTGTTAACACCGGCCTCTAAAATGCCGGGGCTCGACGGTCAGAAAATGTCCAAATCTTATGGCAACACCATTTCTCTGCGTGAGCCTGAAGACTCGCTGGCAGAGAAAATCAAACGGATGCCGACCGATACTAATCGTGTGCGCCGGAGTGACCCGGGTGATCCTGACCGTTGTCCGGTATGGCAACTGCATGAGGTCTACGCCAACGAGGATCAGAAACAGTGGGTACAGGAAGGTTGTCGAAGTGCCGGTATCGGTTGTCTGGACTGTAAAGGCCCTTTGATTGATGCTGTGAGTGCTGAGTTGCGACCGATACGTGAGCGTGCCAATGACTTCAGTCAGCATCCTGAAGATGTACGCCGGATCATTGATGACGGCACTGCGGCGGCACGTGAAGTGGCTCAGGAAACGCTGGCCGAAGTCAGAACCGCGATGGGACTTAATTACAAGTAGATTGATATGGCAGAACGTATTCAGAAAGTCCTGGCTCGGGCTGGTTATGGCTCACGTCGGCAGATAGAAACCTGGATCAAGGAAGGCCGGGTCAGCCGTAATGGGGAAACCGCCAGCCTTGGCGATCAGATCAGCGAGGGCGATCGCCTGCGCCTGGATAATAAGCCCTTGTCGCCCAAACGTCTGTGGCAACAACCCCAGCAGGTGATTCTGTATAACAAGCCCATCGGTGAAGTCTGTACCCGCCGGGATCCGGAGGGACGCCGTACCATTTTCCAGTCTCTGCCCAAGCCGGAACAGGGGCGCTGGGTCAGTGTCGGCCGGCTGGATTTAAATACCAGTGGCCTGATTATTCTGACTACCGATGGTGAACTCGCCAACCGTCTGATGCATCCGGCTAATGAAATGGACCGTGAATACGCCGTCCGCGTGCTGGGTGAGGTGACGCCGGAAATGATGCAGACGCTGCGCGACGGGGTGATGCTCGATGATGGTGAAGCCAAGTTCAATGATATCCAGGAAGCAGGCGGCGAAGGCGCCAATAAATGGTTCCATGTGGTGATTCAGGAAGGCCGTAACCGTGAAGTACGCCGCCTATGGGAAAGCCAGGGCGTACAGGTCAGTCGTCTGATGCGGGTGCGTTACGGACCCATCATCATGCCCAACAACCTGCGTATCGGTCACTGGACCAAGCTGGAAGGCGGTGATTTGGATTATCTCTATGAACAGGCTGGGATGAAGCCTGTCACTGCCAAAAAGCCGGCAGCGGGCGCCAAGCGGGCTCAAAAGTCAGATCAACGTCGTCCGGCTCCAGCCAAGCCAGCTTCTTCCCCTTATAAAGGTAAAGCCAGTAGCGAAGACAAACCTAAACGTAGGTCACGTATCCGCGGACGCTGATTTAGAGTTCCTACGAAGTCGCTGCGCATACTGCTGTATTGCGACCCGTCTGCTTCGCCTGATAAAGGGCCATATCAGCTCTTTCAAACAGGTGATAGCCGTGTTCTTTGTCTTCCAGTTGCGCGACACCGAGGCTGACAGTAAAGCCGAAACCGCGTTTGCCGTCATGACACAGCGTTTCTGCTACAGCGACCCGCAGGCGCTCGGCAACAATGGCCGCCGCCTCGGCATCGGTGTTGCTGAGCAGCAGAACAAATTCCTCACCGCCGAATCGGAACGCCATGTCACTGCGACGCATGGTCTGACTCATGGTTTCAGCCAGGCTCTTCAGAGCCCTATCTCCGCTGCTATGACCGTAGGCATCGTTAATCGCTTTGAAATTATCGATATCCAGAATGATCAGTGATAGCGGAGATTGCTGACGCTGGGCCAGTTCAATTTCCCGCTGCAGGCTTTTTTCATAGGCTGCACGATTACCCAGGCCGGTCAGGTCGTCGAGCAGCGCCGAGTTAAGAGCCTGCTTATAAAGCAAGCAGTTGCGCAAGGGGTATACAAGCTGACACAGCAAATCCTCGATCAGAGAGATTTGTTTCTCGGTGAATTTGTGTCGGCGTGTCAGGGTCAGGTCACCCAGATACTGACCATTCATGTCCAGTTTGTAATGGCAGCGATGATGGCGCTGACTGTCACTGTCGATGTGTAAGTTGAGCGCCAGGTGCTGGTAGTGAAAGCTGTCAAAGTGAATGACCTGACGTAATTGCTGTTCGAACAGCGGCAATAACTCTTCCACAATCAGCGTTGTCTGCAGCACGGCAGGTAAACCGCTGACAATGGCCTCAGCCGGCACGACACTGTTTTGGCTCACAGGTTTGGCTGAAGTCAGCCCGCCATCGACCAGGCTCAGTTTGCTGTTATTGTTCGGTAATTGCTGTTCCATAACACTTATCCTTACAGAAGGTAAGTGTTACAAGCGATATTTGTGCCATTGTTTAAAAGTTAAATAAAATCAATGGTATGAGGGTGTGTGTCAGTGTTTTGACAGACCAGTTTGATCAAGAGTCAACTGTTTTGTCCGTGATCAGGTTCACATAACAAGTCAATATAGTGGTGACTGATCTGTTCTGGTTTCGGCAAATTGACGGGGTCAGTTGCCGGAAAGGCTCTGGCGAACAGCTCTGTCTGAACTGAACCCGGATCGACAGTATGGACTTTGAGTTTGCCCTGAGCTTCAGACTCCTCGGCAATCTGTGCAGCCAGCGCTTCAATCGCTGCTTTGCTGATGCCGTAGGCGCCCCAGTAGGCATTATGTTTATGAGCGTCTGAGGTAAAGATCAGATTGCTACCGAGCTGCTGTTTTAATAAAGGCAGACAGGCGCGGGTGAGCAGGTAGGCTCCGGTCAGATTGATATGCAGCGTTTCCAGCCAGGTTTTAGTGTCCTGATGCTCAACCGGTGCCAGTTGACCAAGTGCAGCAGCACAATGAATCAGACCATCAAGTCGGCCGAACTGGGATTGGAGTGTATCCGCCAGTTGCTCGTAGTCAGGAACAGAAGCCCCTTTCAGATCCAGCGGATAGATAGCCGGTGCAGGCGCACCGGAATCTATGATGTCATCGTAAACTGATTCAAGTCCCGGAACGTGTTTATCCAGCAACACGACCGTTGCGCCTTGGGCGGCGCAATCCCGGGCTACTGAGGCACCGATGCCGCGAGCGGCACCGGTAATCAGAATAACGCGATCTCTGAGCTTGTCAGCCTCAGCATGGACGGACATGCAGCTTATTCAGCCGGTACAAACTGGCTGAATTTGGCCACACCATTCTGGAATTGAACAGCTGTTGTACCATCTTCGCCGTGCCATTCATGATGAGTGATAGTCAGTGAATCGATAGTACGGGTTTGAGTCACATCAGGCTCACCCCATTTAGCAATCGCTTCTTCTTCTGTCATGCCCTCAACAGAATCTTTTTCTTCTGCTGCAGCGGCTTCTTCTGTACCAGTGTCTGTTGCAGTTTCTTCAGAGGTCATTTCAGACGGGGCTGCAGTTTCTTCAGCTGCATCCTGCTGCGCGCTGTCATCACCACAGGCAATCAGAAACAGACCCATAAACAGAGCGATAAACATCAAACGAATATGATTCAACATGGCATTCCCTATTTGTTATTGTGCAAAATCGAAGTATAGCAATGGATCACGATGTTAGCGACTGGCATTGACATGATCCATTAACTTCATCGCAGTTTGCTCACCGTTAAGGACTGCCCCTTCCAGCGTTGCCGGGTAGGGGTTGGCAACAAAGTCACCAGCCAGCCACAGACCCGTGATCTCAGTGCGATTGTTGGGCCTTTGACGCTGAATGTCAACGTTGCAGGCAAAGGTGGCCCTTTTTTCACGAATAACAAGGCCATCTTCAGGCATGGCGGGAAATTGAGGCCATTGCTGACGGATTTCTCTGGCAACCTGTGCCAGCAATGCGTCCTTAGTCATTTTTTCATGTTCGCCCGGGCCACTGATCACAACTGCGAGCAAACCGGGACGGAGCTCATGCCGGTCAAACAGCCATTGACTCAGACTGCCGCTCATTCCGGTGACCGGGGCTGGTAGCCGGCATGAGGACGGGTACTGAAGGTAGACGGTGGCAATGGGAAAGCTGCCACAGTCAGGTAGGCTGAGATGGTTGCTCAGCAGTGCTCGACTGGCAGCAAGTGGCGTAGCGACAATAATATTGTCAGCATCAAAACGCGCGCCAGTTTGGGTGACCAGGCCTGTGACTCTGCCAGCTTCAATCTCAATATTTTCAACCCGGCTTTGCAGGTGAATCTGTCCGCCATGTTGCCGGATATAGTGTTCGGCCAGTCTGGGTAAGGTTTCTCCCAGCGGCAAGCGGGGGATCAGTAGGTCTGTATCCGAGCGGGCTCTAAATGTAGTGCTCAGAACCCTGGCAAAAACGGCGGCTGACGCTTCTTTAATAGGTGTATTGAGTGTTGCCAGACACAGTGGCTCCCACAACTGACGAACCAGGCGATGGGATTGATCGGCCTGAGTTAGCCAGCTTGCCACGCTGATATCCTGAGCTGCTTGGAATCGTCTGGCCAGTAGATTGATTCGGCTGATTTGAGCTAAGCAGCTGCCGTCATTATCTCGCCACAGGCGCCAGGCTAATGAGAGTGGCCATGGCAAGCCAAAACCAGCTGCGATCCGCAGCGATGGATAGTCCGGATCATGAATGTCGATATTCAGTGGCAGACGGTGGAACAGCCGTGCATTGTCAGCACCGATATCATTGAGCAAAGACAGGGTTTGCCGGTAAGCCCCAATCATCAGATGCTGACCATTATCGACCGCCAATCCCTGCCAGTCGACACTGCGGGCCCGTCCGCCCAGTTGTCTGGCAGATTCAAATAGATGAACCTTGTGTCCTTGCTGGGACAATCGAACACCGGCAGCAAGACCGCTCCAGCCGCCACCGACAATCAGGGTGGTCATCGGGCGCGTTTTCTTTCCCGGCGTGCCGTTTTCCAGGCCAGCCACAGTTTACGCAACGGGGTCAGAGACAGCCGGTGCTGCATCACCTGGAAACCTTCACGTTCCAGCTCATCCAGCGTGGCCTCATAGATTGCTGACATAATCAATCCGGTGCGCTGGTTGAAGCGGTCTTCCTCCGGCAGCAGATTTTTTGCTTCCAGATACAACTCGCGGGCCCGCTGGGCTTCAAATTGAAGCAAGGCGGTGAGGGCCGGGCTTTGTCTGAAGTTGAGAATATCCTCGCGGCTGACATTAAAACGCTGCAGGTCTTCTTCCGGCAGGTAAATTCGACCGCGCTCGGCGTCTTCACGCACATCACGAATGATATTGGTGAGCTGGAAAGCCAGCCCCAGCTTTTCGGCATATTTGAGCGTTTTGCGGTTTTGATAGCCAAAAATTTCGGCAGCGAGCAAGCCCACCACACTGGCGACACGGTGACAGTAGAGGGCCAGGTGCTTAAAGGCCGGA
>JABURN010000149.1 GCA_014762585.1 Methylophaga sp. | reverse complement strand
CCAGCGCTTCCATGTAGTTGTTATTGAACTCATAGCGGTGGCGATGGCGTTCAACAATCTCATCGGCGCCGTAAATGTTATGCGCCAGACTACCCGCTTTCAGCTGGCAGGAGTAACCACCCAGGCGCATCGTGCCACCCAGATCAGAATCCTGATCCCGCTGCTCGACGGTGCCGTCCGCTTTCTGCCATTCGGTGATTAGACCAATCACCGGATCTTTGGTGTTTAAATCAAACTCGGTGCTGTAGGCACCAGGCAGGCCTGCTTTGTGACGGGCATATTCAATCACCGCCACCTGCATACCCAGGCAGATACCCAGGTAAGGAATATTATTTTCACGGGCAAAACGGGCCGTTTCAATCATGCCTTCGACACCGCGCTCGCCAAAGCCGCCCGGAACCAGAATCGCATCCATGTCCTTGATGCAGTCTGTGCCCTGCTGTTCAACCTGCTCACAGTCAACATAATGCACATTGACCTTGGTGCGGGTGTGAATGCCGGCATGAATCAGCGATTCAGACAGGGATTTATAGGCTTCGGTCAGCTCCATGTATTTACCGACCATGGCGATATTAACTTCGCCTTCCGGATTGCTCAGGTTTTCGTAGACCTTTTCCCACTGGCTCAGATCAGCCGGCTTGGCATTGATACCGAGTTGTTTGACGACGATGTCATCCAGTCCCTGGCGGTGCAGTTCCATCGGGATTTTATAAATGCTGTCGACATCAATCGCGGAGATAACCGCTTTTTCCGGGACATTAGTAAACAGCGCAATCTTGCGACGCTCTGACTCCGGCAACGGACGGTCAATCCGGCAGACCAGCACATCAGGCTGAATACCGATAGTGCGCAGCTCTTTCACCGAGTGCTGAGTCGGCTTGGTTTTGATTTCACCGGCAGAAGCGATATAAGGCACCAGTGTCAGGTGCAGGAACAGCGCGCGTTCACGGCCCAGTTCGGTCGCCATCTGACGGATGGTTTCCAGGAAAGGCAGCGACTCGATGTCACCCACTGTACCGCCAATCTCAATCAAGGCGACGTCTGCATCATCGGCGCCTTCGTAAATGCAGCGCTTGATCTCATCAGTGATATGGGGAATGACCTGAACCGTGTTACCGAGATATTCGCCACGGCGTTCTTTACGAATCACGTTTTCGTAAATCTGGCCGGTGGTGTAGTTATTACGACTGCTCATATCTGCGTCGATGAAGCGTTCGTAGTGGCCCAAATCCAGATCAGTCTCGGCACCGTCTTCAGTCACAAACACCTCGCCGTGTTGCAGCGGGCTCATGGTGCCCGGATCGACGTTGATGTATGGGTCCAGCTTAACCAGGGTGACCTTCAGACCACGGGCTTCAAGTATCGCAGCCAGTGATGCCGCGGCGATCCCCTTCCCGAGAGACGACACAACACCACCAGTGACAAAAATAAATTTAGTCATATTATGGAGAGTTCAATAAAAATGACGCGGCCAGAATGGCTGCGCTCAAAATAGGGTATAAATTATCAGAATTGCCCTGTCCGCTCAATCAAAAACTGGTTTCGCAGATGCCTGTTCCAGCAGCGGCAGCCATCCCTTCTCACCGATATCCGCGGCGTAATGTTCAGCATAGCCATAACCGACAACGGCTACCAGTTCATGGTCGACAAAAAGTAGCGGGATCTGCTGACGTTGCCAGGGTGGCACATCCCATTCCTGAAACAGTTGTTTGAGTGACTTGTGTTGCGCATGGCCCTGCAGACGAATGCGCTCGCCACCTTCGCGGAATTTAAGCAGTAGTGGTCCGTTCAGCACATGCTGTTTGAGGCCTTTGCCAGACTCCAGCCGCCACTTAAGCAGGCGGCCATCGGGTAAGTTGACCTCGTCGCTGCCCCTTAGCTCAATTTCCCCCAGGTCCAGTGCTTCTGTCCTATCAGGCTCAAGAAAAATTACATCCCGGTAGCGTCTTACCATTGCTCCCGGCCAGTGCACTTCCGGATTGCGATCTTCAGCTGCCGGAATCACTTCATCAATAATGCGTTGCAATATTGCTGCTGATGGCAGGCTGAGGCCACTCTGCTCCAGCGCATAACGTAGCAGGTTGCGCTGTCTTGGCCGGGGCAACTGGCTGAGTGCCGTGATGGAGAGTCGATCCAGCTGCTCAGGGCAGACATGACGCGCATCGAGACTGCCCAGTTCGTGCATCAATTCAACCGTTTCACGGCAATGTTCGGCGCTTCTGCTCAGCGTTCTGGAAACCGCTGGCCAGCGCTCAGTCAAATGAGGCCAGATTGCATGACGCAGATAATTACGATTAATGCTGAGATCGGTGTTACTGGGATCATCAATCCATTGCAGATGATGCAGTTCGGCATACTCCAGCAGCTCCTGCTTGGAAAAATTCAGAAATGGCCGCACGATGGTGAGGCCGTCAATATTCGTTTCCGGCCACATTGCAGACAGCCCCGTGGGACCCGCACCACGCAGTAACTGTAACATCAGAGTCTCGGCCTGGTCGTCCTGGTGTTGAGCAGTCAGCAGCACTTCATCCGCTGTGAGGTCATATCGAAAGGCGTGGTAACGTGCTTGCCTTGCGGCTGCTTCCAGCCCTGATTCTTCAACCTGTTCTACATTGACCCGAATGGATTCAAACTCAATCCTGAGTTCCTCTGCAATCTGCCGGCAATGCTCAGCCCACCCGGCGGATTCTGGATGTAGACCATGATCAATGTGTAAAGCCCGGATGGCAGGTAACTGCGGGTGATGGGTCTTAGCCAGAAGATGCAGAAGCACATGGGAATCCACGCCGCCGCTGTATGCCACGCACACAGGGCGACCGGCCACCAGTTTAATCAGGTCAACAATGCATTGCTGGGGGTTGAGAGACACCCCGGACTTAACCCTCGAATTCGCCGTAGCTCAGAATACGCTGCTGACGGCGTTTTATCAGGTTATCGTGGGAGACGGCTTCCAGTTCCTTGATTTTGGCTTCGATCGATTTTCTGACCCGGGCAGCCATTTCCTCGACGTTACGATGCGCACCACCCAGCGGTTCGGGCACGACTTCATCAATCAAATTCAATTCTTTCAAGCGATCAGAGGTCACGCCGAGTGTCGCAGCCGCATCGGCCGCTTTTTCAGCGCTCTTCCAGAGAATGGAAGCGCAGCCTTCCGGGGAGATAACTGAATAAATACTGTATTGCAGCATCATCAGATGGTCGGCAACACCGACAGCCAAAGCACCACCAGAGCCACCTTCACCAATGACCGTGGAGATGATAGGCGTTTTTAGCTTGGCCATTTCATAGAGGTTACGGGCAATCGCTTCACTCTGACCACGCTCTTCGGCGCCAATCCCGGGGTAAGCGCCCGGTGTGTCGATAAAAGTAATCACAGGCAGACCAAAACGCTCAGCCATTTTCATAATTCGCAGTGCCTTGCGGTAGCCTTCCGGACGCGGCATACCGAAGTTACGGGCGACTTTTTCCTTGGTGTCACGACCTTTCTGATGACCGATTACGGCTACCGGACGACCATTGAGACGACCAATACCGGTCACCAAAGCGGCATCGTCGGCATAAGTGCGATCGCCGTGCAATTCTTCAAAATCACTGATGATGTGTTTGATGTAATCCAGCGTGTAAGGGCGCTGTGGGTGACGTGCCATCTGGGTCACTTGCCAGGGCGTCAGCGAAGCGAAAATGGACTTGGTCAGAGACTCGCTTTTTTCCTTTAACTTCTGAATTTCTTCAGTGATATTGAGATCACTGTCGTTACTCATGTAGCGCAACTCATCGATTTTCGCTTCCAGTTCAGCGATGGGTTGTTCGTAGTCAAGGAAATTTAACTGCATCAGGTTAACCTTACATCCAAAATTGTCGAATTATACACAGAGGTGACGGACAAAACTCAGTTGAGGATCAACTCATCATCGTCATCATTGTCCATTGAGCCCTCGCCGAGCCGGATAGCGAGACTGAGGTCATTACGCGAATCCGCGTTCTGCAGCGCCTCATCCAGCGTGATTTTACCGTCCTTGTAAAGTTTAATCAGTGCCTTATCAAAAGTAATCGTGCCCGGATCGGTGGATTCTTTCATCGCATCCTTGATGCTGCCGACTTCACCTTTGTTGATTAGCTCAGAAATATAAGGCGTGTTAAGCATGATCTCGACAGCAGGTACCCGCGCGCTGCCATCCACCGTCGGTAACAGACGCTGGGAAACAATCGCACGCAGATTGAGCGACATGTCCATGAATAACTGACGGTGCAGGGTTTCCGGGAAGAAGTTAATGATCCGATCCAGCGCCTGGTTGGCGTTGTTGGAGTGAAGCGTGGCCAGACAGAGGTGACCGGTTTCCGCGTAGTTAATGGCGTGTTTCATGGTATCCATGTCGCGAATCTCACCAATCAGGATGACATCCGGCGCTTCCCGCAGTGCGTTTTTCAATGCATTTTCATAATTCAGCGTATCGATACCGACTTCACGCTGCTGCACAATCGAGCGTTCATGGGCATGAACAAATTCCAGCGGATCTTCAATGGTCAGGATATGCGAACTGGAATTACGGTTACGGTGACCGATCATCGATGCCAGCGTGGTCGATTTACCCGAACCGGTGGCGCCCACCACCAGGATCAGGCCACGCTTTTCCATCACGATATCGCCCAACACCGGTGGCAGATTCATTTCTTCAAAACGCGGAATCTTGGTTTTGATATAACGGATAACAATCGAGCATTCACCGCGCTGACGGAAGATATTGACACGAAAACGACCGACGCCCTTGAGCGGTACGGCGAAGTTCATTTCCAGCGTTTTTTCGAACTCTGCAGCCTGCTCCTCATTCATCAGAGAATATGCCATATCGCGGACGTCACCCGGCGCCAGCTTCTGGGTACCAACAGGTCGAATCACACCCTGAATCTTGATGTGCGGTTCGGTGCCGGTGCAAAAAAACATATCCGATGCTTCTTTGTCCGCCATCAACCTGAAATACGGTGTCATATCCACGTGACTTATCCTCGAAATTGTCTAAATCTTGTTAATCCAATCGTACACGATAGACTTCAGCCAATGAAATCTCTCGCGAGCGGGCTCTGGCCATGGCGTTATCGGTCAGCGATACCATGCCTTCTTTGATGGCATGATCATGAATTTCACCTGATGTAATATCAACATGAATTAATTTCCGCAGACTATCACTGACTTCCAGCAATTCATAGACAGCCATCCGCCCTGCCACACCGGTGTGATTGCAATGCTCGCATCCACCGCCGCGATAGAATTTTTCGCTGTCACTCACCTCAAGCGCATGCCTGATAAGCGGATCAACAGGCTCCTCTTCCAAACAATGCTCACAATTGCGTTTGACCAGTCGCTGGGCCAGCACACCGAGCAGACAGCCCGTTAACAGATAAGGCTCAATGCCCATTTCCAGCAAGCGAGAACTGCGCCGGCAGCGTCATTGGTATGCAAGGTACTCAGCACAAGGTGCCCTGTTAAGGCACTCTCAACAGCAATTTTGCCGGTTTCTTCATCCCGGATTTCCCCCACCAGAATCACATCCGGGTCGTGACGGAGAATATTTCCTGTCTCTTCTACACCTCT
>JABURN010000257.1 GCA_014762585.1 Methylophaga sp. | reverse complement strand
GGCACGGCCGCTGAAACGGGTCATTCAGCACGAGATTGAAAACCCGTTGGCGCAGGACGTGCTGTCTTGCAAGGTCAAGGCCGGTGATACCGTTAATGTCGATGTGGAAGCTGACAAACTGGTATTCAAGGAACTGGTGCTGCACTAAAAAAAGCCCCGCTTTCGCGGGGCAGTTCTGCTACAGGGGCGCTCAGCCGAGTTCTGAGCGCCCTGTTTTTTTACCAGGCCTTGTAAGGCAGGAATTTGCCATCCATGGTGAGAACGACGCGATCGCCTTTGGGATCGGATTTGCGTTCTACCGACATGTTGAAATCAATCGCGCTCATAATGCCGTCACCGAATTTTTCCTGAATCACTTCTTTCAAAGTCGGGCCATAAACGCCGACAATTTCATACAGGCGATAAATCAAGGGATCGGTCGGTACCGCCTGATCCCAGACCTTGGTCGGATAATCCTGTAAGGCCTGACTGACTTCCGCTGGCAGCTCCATAAACTGGCACAGTGCGATGGCTTTATCTTCCGGCATGCTATTCATGCCGAGACAGGCCGAAGTGGTCCATACCGGTGACATGCCAATGGCTTCACCGATTTGTTCCCAGCTCAGATTCTTGGTTTTTTTGGCCACGATAATGGCTTCTGTCATGGCGACTTTATCCATGTTAACTCCTCAGTTTGCGAGAGAAGCCGGCGCTTATCAGCGCCGGCAGAAAGGGGAATAAATCAGGCTTTAACCGCTTCAGCAGATTCTGTGCTGGCAGCGGGTTTACGTACTTGACCTGGTTTGAGGTGAGTGGCGTAGAGCACGCTACCTGTCAGCAGCAGACCGCCGACGAGGTTACCCAGAATGACCGGAATTTCATTCCAGAACAGCCAGTCACCGACGGTGATAGGCGCACCCATCATCATGCCCAGTGGGAACAGGTACATATTGACCACAGCATGTTCAAATACCAGGCCGAAGAAGATCAGGATCGGCATCCACATGGCGATAACCTTGCCACCGACTGTTTTCGAGTACATGGCACCCACCACGCCGATAGATACCATCCAGTTGCACAGAATGCCTTTGACAAAGACTGTGAACCAGCCGGCGGCACCGTATTCGGCAAAGCCTAAAGTACGGCTTTCAGCGGCACCGGCAAAAGCTTTACCGACAGCGGTCGGTTCGGCGGTAAAGGCATAGGTCAGGGAAATGGCAATCAGGGTCGCCGAGAATAATGCGCCCATCAGGTTGCCAAGGGCGACCAAGCCCCAGTTTTTGAACATGCCTGACATGGTCGCGCCCGGGCGTTTATCGAATAAGGCCAGTGGCACCAGGGCAAATACCCCGGTCAACAAGTCAAAGCCGAGCAGATTCAGAATACAAAAGCCGACCGGGAAAATAAGGGCACCCACTATCGGGTAACCGGTCTGAACCGCTGCGGTCACAGCCAGGGCAACAGCAATCGCCAGAATGGCCCCGGCCATAAAGGCGCGGATTAATACATCGCGGGGGTGCATGAATAGCTTGGACTCACCCGCATCCACCATGGTTTTGACAAACTCATTGGGTTTTACATACGACATTAGATACTCCCATCATCAATAAGAAACGCAATCGTAAAGGCTGCTTATTGATAATGGGCATATACTATGCCAAATAATAAACTTTAATAAAAACAGGTGGTTATTAAAATTTGGGCCGGCTGTGAACTTGAATGCTGCACCAATATGAAGACCTGTTCAAAGATGGTGCACGATTATGACGCGTTGCCCTTGCCCGGTTCCTCGATAATGGTCAATCGGGCTTCCTCTTCTACCGGTTCCCAGTCAGCGCTCGGCAGAATGCGGGCTTCCGGGCGACCGATGTGGTAACCCTGAGCGTAATCCACACCGTATTGACGCAGCAGCGTGAGAATATCCTTGTTTTCAACAAACTCGGCGATGGTTTTGCGGCCCAGGCCCTTGGCAACATCGATGAGGGCTTTGACGAACAGCTGATCGTCGGCATTCTTATCCAAATCCTTGATAAAGATGCCGTCGATTTTGATGATATCGATAGGTAACTGACGCATGTAACTGAAAGAGGCAAAGCCGACCCCGAAATCATCCAGCGAAAACTGACAGCCCAGGGCTTTAATTGCAGTCATCATCAGTTTGGCCTGCTGCAGGTTCGATACCGCCGCCGTTTCGGTGACTTCAAAAATCAGTTTGCTCGGGTCGACCTCATATTTTTTGATAACCCGTTTGAGAAACGGCAGTAACACCGGTGCATCAACCATCGAGCCTGACAGGTTAATGGCGAATTTAACGTCTTTACCCTCTTTGTGCAGCTTACTCAGCTGACGAATGCCCTGTTGAATGACAAACTGGTCAATACTCTGGATCAGGCCGACTTCTTCGGCAATCTCAATAAACTTGCCGGGCATACGCATTTCACCGCTGCCCGGATCGCGCATCCGGATCAGCACTTCGTAATGCTGAATCGTGTCGTGTTCAATATTCAGAATCGGCTGGTAATGCAGGACAAAATGATTGTTTTCCAGCGCTTCTTCGATTTTGTGTTTCCAGAACACGCGGGTTTCCAGTTGCTCGCGGGTCTGATCATCAGCGGAAAAGACATGGTAGGTATTTTTCCCGGCGGATTTGGCTTTATACATGGCCAGATCGGCAAAGCCCATCAATTCATGAATCGTCGCATCATGCAGCGGAAAGCCGACCACACCGATACTGCCGGTGACCTTGTGCTTGACCGAGCCGTATTCGAGCTGAATCTTGTTGAGTTCTGCCAGAATTTTCTTCGACAGCGTGATTGCGCCCAGTTCATTAGTTTCCGGCATCAGTACCGCAAATTCATCACCGCCCAGTCTTGCCACCAGATCGGTGTAGCGAACCACCTGTTTGAGGGTTTTTGCCACCAGTTTCAGCAATTCATCACCAGCGCGGTGGCCGCTGGTATCGTTGATATCCTTGAACTGATCCAGATCCAGAAACAGCAGCGTGTTGTCATGGTTGTACCGCAGTGCAGTGCGAAGTGACTTTTCAAACTCTTCGACAAATTTACGGCGGTTGCACAAATCGGTGAGCGGGTCATGCTCTGCCATCCAGACGATGCGTTTTTCCGCCTCTTTCTTTTCGGTCATATCGAGACCGACCGACATCAGCACCGCGCGATTAACATTGTTTTCAATGCGCGAGTGCAGCCAGGATATATCGCGAATATGGCCATTCTTATCAATCAGCTCTGATTCCTGTTGGGCAATCTGCAGATTGCCTGCTGACAGCTCTTTGAATAGAGTCTGCGCCTCTGTCCAGTTACCGGCAGGGAAAAAGCGGGCGACATCAGAGCCCAGCACTTCCGCTTCGCTGAAACCGGTGATTTTTTCACCATAATCATTGAACATGGTGAGTTTGAAGTCGGCATCGACCGTGATGATGATGAGCTGGGCCGTATCCAGCAGATTTTTCACAAAGTCACGCTCGCCACGTAGTTCTTCGTTGGCAGCATGAAGCATCTTGGAACGCTGGCTGACATTCTGATCCAGTTGTTCCAGCACAGTGGATAGCTGTCTGGATGCCGCCAGCAAATCGCTGATTTCACGTAGCCGGGTATGGTCGCTGGTACTCTCGAATATCAAGCGGGCATCGTCGTATTTTTTCGAAGATAATAACGGCAGTGCCTGGGTGATTTGATCCAGATTTTCCAGCGGTCGCGACAATGCCTGGTAGTGCCGGGCTGCAAGCAGGGCGGCCAGTACGATCAGGACCAGGGCGGCCATGACGTAATAAAGAATGGCACTGATGAGATCGGAGTGATCGGGAAGTGCATTGGTATGGAACAGGTAAGCGGATACACTCAGCGCCACCAAGCCTGCAATCAGCACGCTGCTGAATGTTTTGGCTGCAGCAAGATACTGCAGGCTGTTACGCGAAAATGAGCGCATTTGTCATGTTCCGCCTTCGCACAATCCGATATGAGAAGAAACAGACGCCTTCAGGCGCGTTTCTCGTTATCAGACACTTTTCTCAGAAACCAGTCAAGCGCCCGCTGTGGCAGCAGTCGTTTGAGTACGGCGAACAGGTAGGTAGGGAAAGTCACGTAATAGCGGATTTTCGGTCGCCTGGCCTCAAACGCATGCAGACATTTTTCCACTACGGCATCCGGTGGCAGAGTAAAGGGCGCTGCCGGGCCTTCTTTCTGCAGGCGGGCTTCCATCGCTTCATAGGTTTCAAAATGGGGGCTGCTGTTGATATCAATATGTTTCTCGTAACGCTCAAAGGCATTGGCCCGGAAGCGACTGGTAATCGGTCCCGGTTCGATCAGGCTGATAAAGATATTGGTATCAGCGAGTTCCAGCCGCAGCGTATCAGCCAGGCCCTCAATCGCGTATTTACTGGCATTGTAGGCACCGCGATAAGCCATTGAGACAAAACCCAGCACGGAGCTGTTATAAACAATGCGTCCGAACCCCTGTTTACGCATCTGGGCAATCGCAAGGTTGGTCAGTTGCTGGGTACCAAAGACATTGGTTTCGAACTGCTCCCTCAGCGCCTGACGGCTCAGGTCTTCCACTGCACCGGGCTGGCCGAAGGCCGCATTGTTGAACAAGCCATCCAATCGACCATTGAGCATTTTCAGTGCTTGCTCAAAGCCCTCATTGATACTGGCTTCATCGGCCAGATCCATCATCACCACTTTGATGTTACGCTTTTCCAGCATTTGTTGATCTTCAGCTTTGCGCACCGTGGCAACCACATTGAAACCATGTGCCTGCAGCATATCGGTGGCTCGCAAGCCGATGCCGCTGGAGCAACCGGTAACCAGCACGTTTCTGACCTTCGTATTTTGCGATTGTTTGTTCATATGTTTGTCAATCTAACCAATATTAAGGTAAATGTTTAAGCATTCTGTCCGATAAATGCTATATATTCTTTGACTTTTTGCGCCAGGCCGACATGCAGCAAACCCAAGAAATCAGCAGTTTCGATTATCAGCGCTTCCGACAATTTCTGGAACAGGCCTGCGGTATTCTGCTGGGTGAAGGTAAACAATACCTGATTGTCAGCCGACTGACCCGTCTGATGCGGGAAGAAAATATCGCCGACCTGTCAGCTTTGATGTTGGCGATTGAAAAAGGCCACCCGCGGCACCTGCGTGATGCCGTCATCGACGCGATGACAACCAATGAAACCTCCTGGTTTCGTGACGGGCAGCCATTTGAAACGCTGGGGCAGGTGGTGCTTCCTGAGCTCGACCAACGCGGGCAGGGGGCGTTGAGAGTCTGGTCTGCGGCCTGTTCTTCCGGGCAGGAGCCTTACACCATCAGCATCATCCTGAGTGAATACCTGCGCAAGAATCCCGGTTCCCGCCTCAGTGGCAGCCAGATCATCGCCACCGATATTTCCGCCTCGATGCTGGTTCATGCTAAAAAGGCGGAGTATGAAAATGTGGCGCTGGGCCGGGGGCTTTCGGATACCAGGCGGCAGCAGTTTTTTACCAAGGTCGATGAGCGCTGGCGTGTCATTGATGAAGTGCGTAACCGTGTCAGCTTCCGCGAACAGAATCTGCTGCAGGGGTTTACCACGCTGGGTAAGTTCGATGTGATTTTCTGCCGCAATGTCCTGATTTATTTTTCCGGAGAGCGCAAGCAGGACATTCTCAAGCGCATG
>JABURN010000087.1 GCA_014762585.1 Methylophaga sp. | reverse complement strand
CAAGGTATCCGAACTCAACCGTGAACTGCGCTCTCTGGAGCAGCAGATTGCGGAAAAGAACCAGACCCTGAAACAACTGCGCGAGGTCGCCGGCATCAAGGAAGCCGAGCAGAATCAGCAACTGGATGCCCTTTACGACCAGATGCGCGCGGCCTATATCAACGCTGAGCCCAGTTACCTGGAGATGCTGCTCAACCAGCAGGATATCGCCACCATCAGCCGTGGCAGCACCTACTTCCGCTATTTTCATGAAGCGCGCAAAGCACAGCTGGAAAGCATCAATCAGATCCTGACCCAGCTCAATGAAGAGCAGAAAGCCATTCTGCTGGCACAACAGTCGCTGCAAGTCGCCAAGGAAGAACAACTGATCAAGCAGCAGGCGCTGCAACAGGAAACTGACAAGCGCAAAGCGACGCTGGCTGCGCTGGATAAAACGATTTCCGGTCAGGATGCCAGGCTGGCCGCCTTAAAAGAAGAAGAGAGTAACCTGCAGGCACTGCTGGACCGTCTAGCGCGCGAGCGTGAACAGCAAATCGCCCGCGAGAAAGCGGCGCAGGAAAAAGCAGCCCGGGAAAAAGCCGAACAACAACAGCCAAAAACAGCGCCGGCAGAAACAAAATCCGCAGCGATTGCACCACCACAGAAACCAAATACCCCGTTTTCGCGTCTGACTGGTAAATTGAACTGGCCGGTCAGCGGAAAAGTGCTGGCACGCTATGGCAGCCCCAGAAATCTTGGTAAACTCAAGTGGCAAGGTATTGTCATCGATTCCCCCACCGGCAATGATGTCAGAGCCACAGCCGCTGGCCGTGTAGTCTTTGCTGACTGGTTACGGGGATTTGGCCTGCTGGTCATAGTCGATCACGGCGAACAGTACATGACACTTTACGGCAACAATGAGACTTTATTGAAACAAGCCGGTGATACGGTTAACGCAGGTGAAGTCATTGCCCAGTCAGGCGAGCAGGGAATTCGCGGCCTGACGGGTCTATATTTTGAAATCCGCCACCGTGGCGCGCCGACCAACCCCTTAAAATGGTTGTCCCGGCAAGGCTAAGGTGTACCAACCACGAAGGAAACGATATGAGCTTTTTTAAACGCGATTTCGGATTAATTACCACTGGCATTATTCTGGGGGCAACCCTGGTTTTCGGCCAGATGGTGTTTGCCGAGCGTGAGTCTGCGCAGCCTGACCTGCCGCTGGAAGACCTCAGGACTTTCTCCGAAATTTTCGGTCGCATTAAAAGCAGCTATGTCGAACCGGTCGAAGACAAACAGTTGCTGGAAAACGCCATCCGCGGCATGCTTTCCGGCCTCGACCCTCACTCCACGTATCTGAACCTGGATGAATTCCAGGAACTGCGGGAAGGTACCTCCGGCGAGTTCGGTGGTCTGGGTATTGAAGTCAGTATGGAAGACGGCTTCGTCAAGGTCGTCGCCCCGATTGATGACACGCCCGCAGCCGAAGCAGGCATTCAGGCTGGCGACCTGATTATCCGCCTTGATGAAACCCCGGTGAAAGGCATGTCACTCAATGATGCCGTCGACATCATGCGTGGCGAACCTGGATCGAAGTTAACACTCACTATCATTCGTGAAGGTGCTGACAAGCCACTCAAGGTGGAACTGACCCGCGCCATCATCAAAGTCGAGAGTGTGAAGAAAAAGATGCTGGAACCCGGTTACGGTTATATTCGCGTCACCACTTTCCAGTCTCGTACCGGAGCCAGCCTGCGTGAGGCCGTCAGTGAACTGAAAAAAGAAAGCAACGGTAAACTCAATGGCCTGGTGCTGGATTTGCGTAACAACCCGGGCGGCGTACTCGAGGCTGCGGTGGATGTTTCGGATGCTTTCCTTGATAAAGGGCTGATTGTCTACACCGACGGGCGCATTGCTGATGCCGATCAGAAGTTTCATGCGACTCCGGATGATCTGCTCAAAGGCGCACCGATGATTGTACTGGTCAATGGCGGCTCTGCTTCGGCCTCGGAGATTGTGGCCGGTGCACTGCAGGATCATAAACGCGCCATCGTACTGGGGGGCAAAACCTTCGGTAAGGGCTCAGTCCAGACCGTGATGCCGTTGACTAATAACACCGCAGTGAAAATGACCACGGCCCGCTATTACACGCCATCCGGTCGTTCCATCCAGGCGGAGGGCATCGTACCGGATATCGAAATCAGTGGTATTCGCGTCGCTTCTGTGGATGAAAACGAATTTACCCCATTACGTGAACGCGATCTGGCGCATCATCTGGAAAACGGTAAGGCTGAAGAAGAGACCGAGAGCCAAAGCCAGAACCAGGACGCTGCAGATGAAGAGTCTGTGACGCCGGACAGCGTTAACACCGCAATCAAAGACAAGGAAGACAAAGAACAGCCACTGGAAGTGACTGACTATGTATTGTCACAGGCACTGAATCTGTTGAAAGGCATGACTATCCTCAATCGATAGGCAGGAGCATTATGGCCAGCGTATTAATTCCCCTGGCAGAAGGGTGTGAGGAACTGGAAGCGGTCACCCTGATCGACCTGTTAAGACGGGCTGGGATCAGTGTGACCACGGCCAGCCTGGGTCATCAGAAAAGCTTGACCGCAAGCCGTCAGGTGGGTCTGGTCGCCGATACTTTGCTGGACAATGTGCTTGAGGACGATTTCGATATGATGCTGCTGCCCGGCGGTCAACCCGGCACCGATCACCTCAACAACGATCATCGTGTTCATGCCCTGATCAAACGTCTTCAACATGAGGGCAGGTACCTTGCTGCCATATGTGCCGCGCCTATGGTACTGGCCAGTGCCGGCGTGCTTGACGGCAAGCGTGCCACCAGCTACCCCGGTGCGTTGGATAAGAAAAAGTGGCCGGAGATTACACTCAGTGAAGAGCCGGTGGTGATGGATGAAAAAATACTCACTTCAAGAGGGCCGGGCACAGCCATGGATTTCGCGCTCTTTATTATCGAGCTGCTGACCGATAAAACGACTCGTAACCAGGTCGAATCCGGCCTGGTGCGTCCCTGAGGATAAGCTATGTCTCTGACTGCTGCAGATCTGTCTATTCTGCTGGTTGAGCCTTCTTCTATGCAGCTCAAGCTCATCATGCGCCATCTGCAGCAAGAAGGAATCAATAAAATTGATGGCGTCAGCAATGGTGAAGAGGCGCTGGCCCATATCGCCCAGTATCCGCCGGATCTGGTCATTTCAGCCATGTACCTGCCGGATATGACTGCAGATGAGCTGATTGAGAGTGTCCAGGCCCTCGACAATGCCATTGCCTTTATGCTGATTTCCAGCGAGACCGGGCAGCAGGCACTGGAACCGATACGTCAGGCCGGTGTCATGGCCATTCTGCCTAAGCCTTTTGACTCCAAAGATTTGCGACGGGCTATCCGCGCCACGCTGGATGTGATTGACCCCAGTGAAATCGAGCTGGAAAGCTATGATGTCAGCGAATTGAATATCCTGTTGGTTGATGACAGCTTCACCTCTCGCAATCACCTCTCACGTGTGCTGGGCAGTATGGGTATTCAGAATATTGATCTGGCAGAAAACGGTCGTGAGGCGGTTAATCTGCTCATTAGCCACAGCTATGATCTGGTGGTGACCGATCTTAATATGCCGGAAATGGATGGTCATGAATTGACCCGTTATATCCGCGATGAAATGGGTGATGTGGTCTTACCGATTCTGATGGCGACCACTGAGAACAATCAGGCACGTCTGGGCAATGTCCAGCAGGCCGGTGTCTCTGCCATTCTTGATAAACCCTTTGAGCCGCAAACTATTCGCGAAATGCTGTTTCGTGTGCTGGATGCCTGATTAGTTGTCCGGAACCGCTTTCTGCTGCCCCAACTCAACAAATTGCTGCATATAGGGTACAGATTCTTCCCCTTCGCGCATCGCGGCAAATAAGGTTTTCATTACGCCTTTTTTACCCAGACGCAGCGTGCTCACCGGCAGACTGTTCACATAATGGCGGGCCAGCCAGTCAGGCAGTATGGTCACGCCGCGGTTCAATGCTGCCATCTGGATCATAATATCCAGCGATGCCATGGCTTTGTGACGGGGGCTGATACCTGCCGGCATCAGAAACTGGGTATAGATATCCAGTCGCTCATGGGGCACAGGGAAAGTAAGTAATAACTCACTGGCTAAATCCTGCGCCTCAATATAGGTCTTCGATGCCAATGTGTGTTGCTTTGCGACCAATAACACCAGCTCGTAATCAAACAACGGCGCGTAGACCACACCCTGCTGTTTGACCTTGTCCGGCGTGACCAGCAGGTCGATATGATAATTAAGCAGCCCCTGCAGGCCTGAAAACTGAAACTTGTGAACGATATCGACATCCATTTTCGGCATCATCACCAGGTAGTCAGCCAGCACCCCTTTGAGCCACTCATAACAAGGGTGACACTCAACCCCCAGTCTGAGTATGCCCTGTTTGCCATCCGCATAGGCTTTCAGCGTATTCTCGGTCTGCTCCAGTACCGGCAGCACCTGTCCTGCGACACGCAGCAGCAGCTGACCGGCCTGGGTCAGTCGTAGCTTGCGCCCCTGACGTTCCCACAAGCTCACTTCCAGCTTCTGCTCCAGATAACGCATCTGGTGCGAGAGGGCCGGCTGGGTCACAAACAGGGCGTTGGCGGCTGCGGTCAGACTGCCGTGCTCGGCCAGAGCCTGAATAATTCTGAGATGGCTGCGCTCAATCATCTATTAGATAAACTCATGGATAAGGTAAAAAATATCATTATTCCTCATTTCACTGTGTCCTTACAATGACCGCCACCTGCAAGAAAACAAAGGATGAATAATGATTACCACTCACAATCTCGGTTTCCCGAGAATCGGCAAACGTCGTGAACTGAAATTTGCACTGGAAAAATACTGGCGTGGTGAGTCCTCCCTGCTGGAGCTTGAGGACACGGCAAGAAACCTCCGTCAGACACACTGGCAGTACCAACAGAAACTCGACTGGTTGCCGGTTGGTGACTTTTCTCTCTACGACCACGTGCTCGACACCAGTCTGCTGGTCGGGAATTTGCCGGGACGCATCGACAGCCGCCTGGCAGAGACCGATCAGTATTTTCAGGCTGCACGCGGGCAATCATCAAAACAACTGAAACAGAATCCGATTGCCGCAGCAGAAATGACCAAGTGGTTTGATACCAATTACCACTACCTGGTCCCTGAATTCAGTGCCGACACGCAATTCGAGCTCAATGTCGAGCGCTTGCTGGCTCAGTTCCGTGAAGCGCTTAATCATGGCTATCAGGCTAAACCCGTGCTACTGGGACCTGTCAGCTATCTGTGGCTGGGTAAGGCCAAGGATGACAGCAATAAGCTGAATCTGCTCGCCGATCTCCTGCCGGTTTACGAGCAATGCCTCATTAGGCTGGCTGAGGCTGGTGCCGACTGGGTCCAGATTGATGAGCCGGTTTTGGCGACGGAGTTGGATAAAGACTGGCATCACGCGCTGACTCAGTCTTATTTTGCACTCAACAAAACACCGGTGCGTTTACTGCTGACGAGTTATTTTGCGCCACTGCGCGAAAACCTCAATCTGGCGTGTGAGCTGCCTACGGCAGGTTTGCATATCGACGCGGTGAATGGCCGCGATGAGGTAATTAAAGTAATTGACTGGCTGACAGTCCATAAAACTTTGTCTTTGGATGTAATCAATGGTC
>JABURN010000164.1 GCA_014762585.1 Methylophaga sp. | reverse complement strand
CTGTTAATGATCGATAACTACGACTCTTTCACCTACAACCTGGTGCAGTATTTCGCTGAACTGGGTCAGGAAGTAGTCGTACACCGTAACGACAAAATTACCATTGAAGAGATTGAAGCCCTGAACCCGGATAAAATTGTGCTCTCACCCGGTCCCTGCACACCGAATGAAGCCGGTATATCCATGGCAGTCATCAAACACTTTGCCGGTAAAAAGCCACTTTTGGGTGTGTGTCTCGGCCATCAGGCTATCGGCCAGGTTTTCGGCGGTGAAGTGGTGCATGCCCGTGAAATTATGCATGGCAAAACCTCCAAGGTGTATCACAACAACACTAGCGTGTTCCGTGGTCTGAATAACCCATTGGAAGCCACCCGATACCACTCATTGGTGGTGAAAAAAGAGACTTTGCCAGATTGTTTTACTATCACCGCCTGGACAGAAACTGAAAACGGTGAAATGGATGAAATCATGGGCATTGAACACAAAACCCTGCCGATTGAAGGCGTACAGTTCCACCCCGAGTCGATTCTGACCGAGCAGGGTCATGAACTTCTGAAAAACTTCCTGGATCGATAGGACCTGACGATGGATATTCAAGCAGCCCTCAAACTGGTCACTCAGCGTCAGGATCTCAATGCAGAGCAGATGCGTGATGTGATGAATCAAATCATGACTGGCCACGCCACTCCTGCTCAGATCGGGGGCTTTCTGATTGGTCTGAGCATGAAAGGTGAAACGGTCACCGAGATTGCCGCTGCCGCTGAGGTGATGCGCTCGCTGGCCACGCCGGTAGATATTGAAGGCGAGCATGTGGTGGACACCTGCGGTACCGGCGGTGATGGTGCCAGTACCTTTAATGTCTCTACCGCCAGCGCTTTTGTCGTTGCCGCGGCCGGTGCCAAGGTCGCCAAACATGGCAACCGTTCCATCAGCAGCAGCTCCGGCAGTGCTGATGTACTGGAAGCAGCCGGGGTGAACCTGGAGTTGACACCGGAACAGGTTAAGCATTGTATCGACACGGTCGGTGTCGGCTTTATGTTCGCACAGAAACATCATGGCGCGATGAAGCATGCGATTGGACCGCGCCGGGAGATGGGCGTACGAACCGTTTTCAACCTGCTCGGCCCATTGACCAACCCCGCCCGTGCCTCGCATCAGGTGCTGGGGGTGTTTGATAAAAAGTGGGTCGTGCCAATGGCCGAGGTGCTGCAGAAACTCGGCAGTGAACACGTGCTGGTGGTCCATGCCGAAGACGGCCTTGATGAAATCAGCATCGGTGCCGAGACTCATGTGGCCGAACTTAAAAATAATGAGATTCACAGCTACACAATTAAACCGGAAGACTTCGGTATGCAGCGTAGCGATGTCGGCGGCTTGTCAGTTAAAAATGCCAATGACAGCCTGGATATCATCAAGTCGATATTTAATGGTGAAGCCGGTCCCGCCCGCGATATCGTTGTTCTGAACGCCGGCGCCGCGATCTATGCCGCCGATATTGCAGATAGTTTGAAAGATGGCGTTGAGCAAGCCGCTGCCGCCATTGATTCCGGTGCCGCCTCACAGAAACTCAATGCGCTGATCGTCAGCAGCCGAAGCTAGAAGACAATTATGAGTGAAAATACCCCCGATATTCTGGTCAAGATTCTGGAACGCAAACAGGAAGAAATTGCCGAACGCAGCAAAAAAATCCCGCTTGCCATCATGCAGCAACTGGCTGAACACGCTGATAAACCTCGTGGTTTTGTTGAAGCGCTGTCACGTAAGATTGCTGATGGTGAACCAGGCGTGATTGCTGAAATCAAAAAGGCCTCACCCAGTAAAGGGCTGTTACGAGAAGACTTCAGACCCGCTGAAATTGCAGAGAGCTATGCCAAGCATGGTGCAACCTGCCTGTCGGTGCTGACTGATCGCGACTTTTTCCAGGGTCATGAAGAGTTTCTGCAACAGGCGCGTAAGGCCTGCAGTCTGCCGGTCATCCGTAAGGATTTTATTATCGATCCTTATCAGGTCTTTGAAGCCCGGGCCATCAGTGCTGACTGCATCCTGCTGATTGTCTCCGCCCTCAATGATAACCAGCTGGAAAATCTGAGCCAGCTGGCACTGCAATTGGGTATGGATGTCCTGGTCGAGGTTCACGACCTGGACGAACTGGAGCGTGCGCTGGTACTGAACCTGCCACTCATCGGCATTAACAACCGCAACCTGCGTACCTTTGAGACCTCTCTCGATACAACACTGTCGCTGCTACCGCGAATCCCTGAGGGTCATATTGTGATCACCGAAAGCGGCATTCACACGCCTGAAGACGTCAGGCTTATGCGCGATAACAACGTCAACGGCTTCCTGGTAGGCGAGGCATTCATGCGAGCTGATGACCCGGGTCATCAGCTCGAGCAGTTGTTTTATTGATTCTTGGGCAGGATATTAAAGCTTCTTGATGACCGGCGTGGCGACGCGGTGAACTTCGTCATAGACAATCACGGTTTTGCCGTGGGCCCAGACTTTCCCGCCCTCCTGTAGCTCTTTCAGAACGCGCCCCACCATTTCACGGGAGCAGCCCACCATGCGGCTGATTTCCTGACGGGTGACCTTGATCTGGGTGCCATGAGGATGACGCACCGCATCGGGTTGGGAGGTTAATTCTTCCAACGCCGCTTCTACCCGGCCGGCGACATCAAGAAATGCGAGGTCGGTTGCTTTACGGGTAGTTGAAAGCAAGCGCTTCGCCATCTGCTCACCCAGTGTGTAAAGCAGAAAGGCATAACAATTACTGAGTTGGTTGTCAGCAAGATTACGAATCTGCTGGTAAGAGATTTCTTCCGTTTTGACATCAGTCTTGGCGCGAATGGTTACCATTCTGTCGCCAACTTCGGAAAAAAAGCCGATTTCGCCAATAAAGTCACCTTGATTCAGATAGGCAACAATGAGTTCTTCACCTTCTTCATTTTCCATGCAGACAGTGACTGAGCCTTCGCGAATGTAATAGAGTGTGTCTGCAGGATCACCAGGTCGGATAATGATGTTTTTAGCAGGATAAAACTTGCTGTGACAACTGTGAAAAAAGTCGGTAAGACCTTCTTCGAGTGCTTTATATTTGTGATATTCCATCCATTATTCCAAAGAGAAACCCGGGAAGAAGTATACAACCGCAAACGGTTATAATTCGTTTTCGATTTCACAAATATGGCAAAATTAAAGTTATTTATCAACTTTGGGAAACATTTGAATGAAAGCACGAGTGAAATGGGTTGAAGATGTCATGTTCCTTGGAGAATCGGGCACCGGCCATACAGTGGTAATGGACGGTCCTGAAGAAGCCGGTGGTCATGGCACAGGCATGCGCCCGATGGAACTTCTGTTGCTCGGGATGGGTGGCTGCACGGCATTTGATGTGGTGGAAATTCTGAAAAAATCACGTCAGGATATCCGTGACTGCGTAGTGGAAGTTGATGGTGAACGCAGTGAGGAAGCCCCCAAGGTCTATACCAACATCCACGTTCACTACAAAATCACCGGTAAAGATGTGAAACCGAACTTCGTGGAGCGTGCTATTAAAATGTCTACTGAAAAATACTGCTCAGCCACGTTGATGCTGGCCAAAACCGCTACCATTAGCCATGACTACGAGATCATTGATGTCGACTGACAGTAGTCACATATTTGATCGTATACAGGAAAGTTATCTCGCCAGTTGGTGCCGGTTCAACCCGGAAACCGCACTGGACGCTGGCGTTGAAGATTACGCTGGTGAGCTGACGCCCTGCGACGATGCCAGCCAGGGCATTCAACTGGTGCTAAATGAGAAATGTCTGGCGGCGCTGGATGAGATCGATGCCAGTGCACTTGACCCCGACAGGCTGCTGAATTTCCGTGTCCTGCATGGCTGGGCACTGCTTGAGCATCATATGATGATGGAGCATGACTGGCGCTACCGCGATCCTACCGGTTTCCTGCCAATTGATGCCCTGCATCAACTGACGATTCGACCACTGGAGAGCTTCAGTCAGGCCCTTTTATCACGGCTGCAGAAGATTCCGGCCAGGGTCAGAGATGCCAAAACCTACCTGAATCTCAAGCCGGAAATTATTCCACCGGTCTGGTTGCAGATGGCCACACAGGAATGTGAAGCCGGTGTTCAGTTCTGTCATGAGCTGTCTGACCATCCTCGTGCCCAGAAAGCCCTTATGCAGCATGAAGCCATCGATACCGCGTTGCAGGAAGCTGGCAAGGCGATGGAGGATCTGCTTCACACTCTCTCCCGTCTGGAACCACGTGCCCAGGGTGACTTTGCCTGCGGTCGCGAACACTTCGAGCGCCTGTTACATCATCGCCATTTTCTGCCTGTCAGCGCCCAGCGTCTCAAGAAGTTTGGAGAAAAGCTGTTTGAACAAACCCGCATCGAACTGGAAAAAGCTGAGGCGGAAAACGGCCTTACTCTGGATAAAATCAGGCGTCATCACCCTACTTCTGCGCAATTGCTTGAAAGCTATCAGCAGGAAATGCAGGCAGCACGTGACTTTCTCAAACAGCATGATCTGGTCACCCTACCCGGCCGGCAACATTTGAATGTTGTTGATACCCCGGGTTTTTTACGTCATCAGATTCCTTTTGCAGCGTACCTTGATCCCAGCATCGCCGATCTCAGTCAAAGCGCGTTTTATTATGTCACGCCGGTCAGTCTCGATGCCGAACTCAGAGAACATAATTTTGCAGCGATAGCCCAGACCAGTGTCCATGAAGCCTGGCCCGGTCATCATCTTCAGTTTGTGACGGCCAATCAGTCTGATCAGGGTTCCAGTCTGTTGCGACGGCTTTTCCCCTGCGCCACCCTCTATGAAGGCTGGGCCCTGTATTGTGAGCAGATGATGCTGGAACAGGGCTTTGATCGCTATCCGGGTCAGAACATCGTGATGCTCAGAGACCGACTTTGGCGAGCGCTTCGCATCATTATTGATGTCAACATCCATACCGGTGAATGGAGCCTGGAACAGGCTGCTGCCGAGATGGTAGACAAGCTCGGTTTCAGCCAGGCTCAGGCCAGAGCGGAATGTAACTGGTACAGTCAGGCGCCGACCGTGCCGATGAGCTATGCCGTCGGCTGGGCGCTGATCAATGCGCTGCGCGAAATCGTGAAACCGGCAGAGGCTAAAGAACTCAAAGCCTTCCATGACAAACTACTGCATTGTGGCTCTGTCGCTCTGCCCCTGGTGATTGAACATCAATTCGGTGCTGATATCTGGCAGCAATGCTGTCAACACGTATTTGGAGAGGATTAATGGAACGACCCGGTAAAACCGGTGGCATGCGTCATGTCGCCCTGTTTGTCACCGATCTCGCTGCCTGTGAGCAGTTTTATGTCGATTACCTGGGAATGGAAGTGGAATGGCGACCGGATGCGGATAATGTTTATCTGACCTCCGGTAACGACAACCTGGCTTTACACCGGGCAGAAGTCACACCCGCACCGCAGGAACAGCAAAAGCTGGATCACATCGGCTTTATCATTCCCAAGATAGACGAGGTCGACAGCTGGTTCGAATTTTTACAATCAAAAAACGTTAAAATGCGTAACGCTCCCCGTACGCATCGTGATGGTGCCCGCAGTTTTTACTGCTTTGACCCGGCCGGTACCGTGGTACAGATTATTTACCATCCGCCAATTCCCTGACCTTTGACCTTTCCGACAAGCTGAAACCATACATTTATAACAGCACCAAGAAAGAATAGCTGTATC
>JABURN010000104.1 GCA_014762585.1 Methylophaga sp. | reverse complement strand
CAGGTCCTTGGAAACACAGACAACGGTCGTATTTTCAAGCGATGAAGCCTTGCTGTTGAACTGGCGCACTGAGTTGGCACAGGTTGGCGTATCGACCGAGGGGAAAACATTCAGCACGACACGACCGGAGAGGTCGGATGAGTTCAGATCCGACAAGTCAGTTTTTGTCAGAGTAAAAGCCGGTGCCTGACTGCCAACTGCGGGCAGCTCACCAACGGTTTTAAATGGATTGCCTTTAAGTGTGACTGTTGCCATAAGAATGTCCTCTTGAGTAATAGTAGTGCGATGAGACTTACATTACACCGACTGAGTGTCAACAGCAGTGGCCTTTATTGCTGGCCTCGACGCTCCAGATGATCATTGAGGTGTTGATACACACGGTTGGCGTCTGCCAGATTACGTTTGGCAATCTTGACCCGCTTATCCTCAATCATCGCAATCATCGCAATGATGCCGACGATGCTGGAAAGAACGCCCACCAAGCCGCCAAATTGCCAGGCCAGGTAAATGGCAAAGCCGATGAAGATAATGACCTGAAGGACCATCCACTGTGACGCCAGCTTTTCTTTGCGACAGGTAATGGTTTTACGATGCCAGAGTCTCAACAGATCGTCCAGCTCCTCACGGCTGAGAACGGCCAGGTTGTTGTAATACTCAATACCGATTAACTCATCATTATGGTTGCGCGAGACAAGATGAATGTCTTCGGCCATCTCTTTGAGCGCGTGATAGGTATCTTCGTCGCGTTCGATCATGCTTTTCCCTGAGATTATCCCTATTCTTACTATGACCGAGGCCTGAGAACGGTAACAGGGACAAATTTCCTGAACTGCACCCGGCCTCACTCAGCTGGGCGCTGATTGGATGGTTTGGATAATGTAGTGACGGAGAAATATTTCTCCGCGCTTTTGCCGTGTTTAGTCTATTGTGACTCTGATAACTTACCTGACATCAATTTCAACACGACGATTTCTCGGCTCAGGCGTATTATCCGGCGTTTCAATGAGTAACTGATACTCGCCCTGACCGCTAGTCTCAATGATATTGGCCGGAACACCTAGCGCTATCAATGCCTCCCGCACCTTCATCGCGCGCCGAAGTGACAAAGCCTGGTTATAGCTGTAGGAAGCAGCCGTGTCAGTATGACCAACGATGGCTATTTCCGCCGCCTGCCGGCGAATGATTTCATCGAATACGGCTTTCGCCTTGGTTTTGGACTCCGGCGTCAGCTCATCTTTATCGAGCAGAAAATAAAGTTTGGCATGATAGGGTGCGGCCGGTAAGGCTGCCACTGCGTCACCAAACAAGCCTTCGACTTCTTCTTCATCACTGACATAGTTCCGCTTCTGATTGGCCGAGAGTGTTAAAGCACTGTAGTCGCCCTCAAGCATCTGTTCACTGCCATCCAGGAAAGTCACACTGACAATGCCGACCCGGCCTTCCTCAGGCATGACAATGTAGGTTTCAGAAGGGATGTGGCAAAACGGGGAGTGCCGACTGGATAGCTGATAAGGTTTTTCTAGTTTTTCCCTGAGGTCAGAGAGTTGCCTGTCAGGGCCGAGGCTGTTAACAAAGTTACTGTATGTGGCACAGCCGGGCAAGACCATCAAGGCTGACAGCAACATACCTTTGAAGCCTGGATTTGCAGATACCGGCTTCATTGCAAGGGTTCAACTTTAACGGAGAACTCAGTGCCCCTGACTGCGAGAATGGCAGCCGGTGTCTTCACTTTCAACGCGCCCGGCGTTTTCTCGGTCATTTTGCCGGCAATGACTGAGAGGGTGCCGTGTTTGATTGAAATATCCGCCTCGCCATCCCGGCTATCACTATCATAACGATATTGATCAAGACTGATAAATGAATCCGGCCCCATCGATATACGGGCATCATCATGCAGCAAAATGCCCAGACTGCTCTCGGCACCAGTCCGTATTTCATCATCTGAATACAGTGTCTGACCGAGCTCTGCCATCACAGCTTTGTTATCGCGCAGTATTTCTGCTTCACCTTTCAGGGTTTTGATGATGCCTATGCCATCGGCAAGTGCAACCGGTATCGTCATCATTAAACCCATCATCACCAAAATGCATTGTCTGATTTTCATGACTGTCTCCAAGAGTTAACTAAAGCAATGCCTTGAGGTAGCTCGAACCCTCGTTCATACAATCAAAAGCATGCAGGCCCAGCTCACTGGCAAGATCAACACAGACATCGATGCCCCGGCAGCTGTTACCACGAAGATCCAGTCGTGGTGAGTAGCTGGCGATGCTCAACTGACGATTAACAACAGCCACGACGCCCCCTGCCACACCACTTTTGGCAGGCACTCCGACCTTGTAGGCCCATTGACCGGAATAGTCATACATTCCGCAGGTAAACATGATTGAAAGCATGTCCTTGACCCGGTCAATGTCATACACTTCCTGTCCGGTGACAGGGTTGTTGCCGAGGTTGGATAAGGTTGCGCCCATGATGGCGAGATCCCGGCAATTCACCAGGATGGCGCATTGCTTGAAGTAAAGTTCGAGCGCCGCATCAATCTTTTCAGGCACCATGCCGAAATTCAGCAGCAAATGCCCAATAGCGCGATTACGATGTCCTGTACGGGACTCAGAACGGTAAACAGACTCATCGTAATCCAATGTCCGGCCGGCTGCGGCACTGAAGCGAGCCATCAGCTGTTCAAATGCTTCATCGCCATAATAGTCATAGAGCAAGGCAGTAACGGTAATGGCGCCGGCATTGATCATCGGGTTGAACGGTCGGTTAGTGGCCGGCTCAAGCTCGATAGAATTGAAGGCATCGCCACTGGGTTCGACGCCGACATGTCTGGCCACTTCATCGGGGCCGTAGGCTTCAAGCGCCATGCCATAGGTGAAGGGCTTGGAGATGGACTGAATGGTGAAGGTTTTGTTGGACTCACCTGTTTCATGAATCCGGCCATCCGCTGTCACCACACAAATGCCGAAATCATCGGGATCAGCTTTTCCCAGCTCCGGAATATAGGTCGCGATTTCACCTGAGTGGTTAGCGACATGTTTGGCATACATGCTTTCCACCAGATCCTGTAACCAATCACTACGTTCTTGCGTTGCTTCAGTCATGAATCACTGCTTCCTGCCCGAGTTTGCATGCCATCACCATGTTGCTGATTGATGGAGCTTTTTCAGATATAAACAGCAACAATCGTGCCTTGGCATCAGTTTTACAGCGGCATAAATATGTAGACTGGTTCACATTTAGTATTGGCGCCGTTTTCAGCCTTTTGACACTCCTCAATGACAAGAAACCTGTTCCCATTACCACGAGCCGCTTTGTCACAATCTGGTGCATTTAATAACCAATTAAGCACCAACACGGTGCTTCAACCCGGATAAAGCGCGCTTTATTTTTTCAGTTATCTCAATGAGATAGGGGGGGGTCAGCCGGTCTTGATATGGAGCGATTATTGCTTCATAAATTCAGCATCAATCTGCAAAGAGGGGTCAAATCAGGCGCGGGCCTGAGGAACCTAATTATGTGGTAGACGGGAGACGATCAACTCAATCAGGTACCAGACGCTGGGCTGCGCCTGCAGGCCTGTTCATGCTTATCGTTTTTTACCTGCTCGAATTGGTGCCTTACCAACAACTTGTTCGCAGTTACAGCTTTGACCTCTATCAGAACCTGTTTCCCAGGGAACGTATTTCAGCACCTGTCATCATTGCTGATATTGATGAAGCCAGCCTGGCAGCCTACGGGCAATGGCCGTGGCCCAGAAGTCTACTGGCTCGTCTGGTGAACCAAATCGGTCAGCAACGTCCGGCTGCCATTGCTCTGGATATCATCATGCCGGAAAAGGATCGTGCCTCTCCCTGCGAACTGACGCGTTTTATTCCTGAAGTCGACCAGCAGTTACGTAGCCGGGTCTGCAGCCTGCCCAGTAACGATGCACTGCTTGCCAGTGCCTTGGCAGACAACAACGCTGTACTGGGCGTTGCCGGCATCGACAACGGTGATGCCAGTGGAATAAGACCCGCCCCCGTCATCATTCAGGGCCCTGAGCCCAAGCCTCACCTGATTCACTTCAATGCTGCCCTGACCAACATTGCCGAGTTGCAACAGGCAGCCGCAGGACAGGCTATCCTGAGTACAGAAGTCGAAAGAGGGGTGATTCGCCGGGTACCGCTGATTGCTTCTGTCGGCGATACCATTCTCCCCTCCCTGTCATTGGAAACACTGCGCGTTGCGCTGGGCCAATCTGCTTTTAGCATCATTAGTGATGAACACGGTATCCAGGCGGTGGCTATTGCTGATTTGAGTATCCCGACTCAGGCTGACGGCACCGTACATGTGCATTACAGTCAACATGAGCCGGCCCGTTTTGTCTCGGCGATGGACATACTCAATGGCCATATTGAAGCAGACCTGTTGCAACAGAGATTGGTTTTGATCGGCTTTTCCGGCCTTGGGCTGGTTGACTTCCCCACCACAGCGATTGGCGAGCGCGTGCCGGGTGTCGAAATTCATGCTCAGCTGCTGGAATCGATTTTCGATGGAACCACCCTGCTCAGGCCCGACTGGGCAAAGTGGGCTGAGGCATTGATTATTCTCTTACTGGGTTTGTCAGTCATCTTTCTGTTGCCCGGCCTCAGAGCGGCGATTCAGGTCAGCCTTACCCTGCTTATAGCAACTACCATGACTTTCGCTGGCTTTTATGCCTATCAGCAGTATTTTTTACTTCTGGATATAAGCTGGCCATTATTAATTTTCGCCACACTCTACATGGCCATGCTCGCCGATGTGCTGATTCGGGATGAATCCCAGATTGAAGTCCTCGAGGATGACCTGCGGCTTCAACGTGAGGAAGCCGCCAAGGTTCAGGGTGAAATGGAAGCCGCCAAACGTTTCCAGATGGGTATTTTACCCAAGGCCGAATCTGCCTTTGAAGATGAACCCCGTATTGATATCGCGGCGATCATGGAGCCCGCCAAAATGGTCGGCGGTGATCTCTATGATTTTTTCAGACTGGATGAAAACCATATTTTCTTCTCGCTCGGTGATGTCTGTGGCAAAGGCGTACCAGCCAGTCTTTTCATGGTCATCAGTAAAACTTTGTGTAAGAGCGTAGCGCTTCGGGAAAATGCCGATTTCATGCAACGGGGTAAACTCATCAGCGAGGCCAATAAGGAAATTTCCCGGGATAACCCGGAAATGCTATTTGTCACCGCGTTTATGGGCATTATCAACCTGGAAGATGGAGAACTGATCTTCTGCAATGCAGGACATGAAAGACCTTTGGTGGTGGCGCCTAACTGCATGCCGAGAGAACTGACAGAAGCCAGTGGTCCGCCAATCAGCATTATGGATGACATCGAATACGAGACATTTACCTACCGGCTTTCCAGCGAGGAATTCATTTGTATTTTCACCGATGGGGTGACTGAAGCCGCTAACTCGGAACAAGTATTATTCGGCAAGGAGAGACTCACCGAGGCATTGAGTGAGGTAAGCAGCGCTGATAATGCCCAGTCTTTATTGAACAGAGCCTGTGAAAGTGTCCATGAATTTGTGGGTGATGAAGAACCTTCTGACGACCTGACCATGCTGGTGGTCAGATGGCAGGGGAATCATAGAAATCTGAGATGAGGAGTCATTATGGAGATATATGAAGAAACACTGGATGACGGTATCGTAAAAATCAATTTGTCAGGCCGGATGGATCTGGCAGGTGTCAATGCCATAGAAAAAGAATTTACCAACATGACAGCAGCGCCCCGCGGTGCCGTCATTGTTGACATGAGTGGTG